>JAGPGR010000122.1 GCA_018055865.1 Paludibacteraceae bacterium
CTTTTGCGCGCTTCGTTCCATTGCGATTTGAACGTGCCTAATCCTTTTATTTTTACTGTTTCACCATCAATCAGAGCGTCTTCGATGACTGAAAAAAACACTTTAACAAATTCTTCGGCTGATTTTTTGGAAATCATCCGGTCTTTGATCATTAACTCAACAATTTCGCCTGCTGATAATTTTGTATTACTCATAGTATCAGAATTTTATGTTAAGTTTATCTTTCAGTACCGAACTTTGTTTGAAACTCACCACCAGTTTTGGCGGTATCATCGTCCGAATCCTGGTGATAGGATGAACAGAAAGCCGTTCTTCTTTTCTGCGTATTTCAAATGTTCCAAATCCCTGAAAGCCGATTGAATTATCCTCTTTCAACTGATTTCTGCAAGTTTCGGTGAAAGCATCGAGCAAAAATTTCACTTCTGCTTTGGGTAAATTCATTTTTGAAGCTACGTTTGAGATTAGTTCCTTGTTGTTCATATACTTAGATTATTGGAAAATATAATATTGTGTGTAATAATCGGTTGGAGTATTTACTGTCCGAATAATTCGAAATCGGTTGCGTCCACTATTTTTGCCTGATAAAACTCCCCCACTTTCACACCTCTGGTATCAGTCGGAATCATCACTTCGGGATCTACTTCCGGCGAATCAAATTCGGTACGCCCGATAAAATATGCATCTTCTTTCCGGTCGATAATTACCCTGAGCATCTGTCCGATTTTGGCCGAATTTATTTCGGCTGCTATTTGTTGTTGAATTTCCATCAGTTCGCTCAGTCGTTGCTGTTTTATTTCGTCGGGAATATTATCCGTATAATGCTTGTGTGCATAAGTTCCTTCTTCGTGTGAGTAGGCGAATGCCCCCAGCCGCTCAAAACGGGCCCACCGCACAAATTCTTTCAGTTGCTCAAAATCTTCTTCCGTTTCGCCGGGATGCCCCACCAACATGGTGGTTCTCAGGTGAATTCCGGGTACTTCGCTGCGAATTTTAGTAATCAGTTCAAACGTTTCAGCCGAGGAAAAATTCCTTCGCATAGCAGTAAGCATGTGATCGCTGCTGTGCTGCAGTGCAATGTCCAGGTAGTTGCACACATTTTCACGCTCACGCATCACCCGCAGCACATCATACGGGAAATGAGCCGGATAAGCATAATGCAGACGAATCCAGCCAACTCCGGGTATTTCCGACAGCCGTTCTGTCAGTTCTGCCAGCTTTGATTTCTTGTACCGGTCAATGCCATAATAAGTCAGATCCTGAGCTATCAGCTGAAATTCATTCACTCCTTTGTCAACCAGTAATTTCACCTCCTTTTCGATATCTTCTATGGCGCGCGAACGATGATGCCCGGTGATTATCGGTATGGCACAATAGGAGCAGGTACGATTGCATCCTTCAGAAATCTTGATGTATGCGTAATGTGGCGGTGTGGTCAGCGTGCGCTCCAGTCGAAAATCGGCCCGGTACTCCTGCCCTAATTCCTTCAGAATATCCACGTAGTTGAACTTTCCAAAGAATTTATCCACTTCGGGAATTTCAGTTTCCAAATCGTGCAAATACCGCTCTGACAAGCAGCCCATGACGAAGAGTTTATTCTTAATTTCCTTTTTCCGATCGGCCAGTTGCAGAATCATGTTGATACTTTCTTCTTTAGCGTCGCCGATAAATCCGCAGGTATTCACGATCACGATTTCGCCATCCGGATTCTCGGTATCATGACGTACTTTATAACCCAGAACATCAAACTGGCGCATCAGCTGTTCGCTGTCCACCAGATTCTTGGAGCATCCAAGCGTAATAATGTCTACGGTATTTTTTTTCATAAAAAAAGTTTCATTCCTGTTCTGAAAAATTTTGTAAGCCCTGTGGTGAAAAAAATTCCACTTTGCCGCATTCAGGGCAAATATATAAATCAAACGATTCGCGGTTTACAAATGCTTCCAGTAAATTTCCAAAAAGTCCGAATTTAGTTCCTTCATGAAACTTATAATTTCCCGAAAGAATCATCGGGACATCGCATCTGAGGCAATTAATCTTTTTAGTATTAACGATAGTATCTTCAAATTCAATCACTTTATTTTCGCTTATACTGAAATTACATTGCCAGCAGACATCGAAGTTATCCTCCATTTCTACTTTGCAGTTCGGACAGTTTTTCATAACTATTGAGTTATTTTTTCATTATCTTCATCACAAATCCACCTCCCGGAGCCATTTTCAGAGTCATTTTCCTGTTTGCAGGCACGTCAACGGTATCTTTCCGGTAATCCATGGCCGTACGGTGTGCATTCACACCGTCGCAGAAAATTTCAGCTTTGTAATTTCCCGTTCCCAGGAATGACAAATCGACTTCCAGCGTACGAGCATCCCAATTGGTCATTGAGCCCAGGTACCACTGGTTCCCGGTTCGGCGGGCTATGGTTACGTATTTTGAGATTTCACCGTTCAGTGCAACCGTTTCATCCCATACGGTCGGGATTTCGGCAATAAACTGCGTGCATTCGGGCTCAGCCATGTAGTTGGAAGGATTGTCGCAAAGCATATTGAAAGGTGCTTCGAAAATCACATACTGAGCTAACTGACGGACGCGCGTGCCCTGGCTCATTGGTTCGGAGTTAACAGGACGATAATTACTTCTGGTAGCATTTCGCATGGCTCCCTGCGTGTAATCCATCGGGCCGGCCACCATGCGAATAAAAGGAATTGTGACATCATACGCAACCTGATCAACACTTGCAGGCGACCATTTCATTTGTTCCAGACCATGCACACCTTCAAAATTAATCACGTTCGGATAGGTTCGCTGAAGTCCGGTGGGTTTATAGGCTCCGTGAAAATCAAGCATCAGCTTGTATTTGGCTGCTATCTGAGCGGCTCTGTGATAAAAATCAACCATCTGCTGGTCGTCTCTGTCCATAAAATCGACTTTGAAGCCTTTGATTCCCATTTCTGCGTAATGTTTGCAAATTCCCTCTATATCCCGGTTGAACGCCCAGTAACCTGCCCAAAGAATCAGGTTCACATTTTTGGATTTGCCATATTCAACCAACTCTTTCAGATTGATTTCGGGAATCACCTGAAATAAATCAGCTTGTTTGTTTACCGCCCAGCCTTCGTCCAGAATTACGTATTCAATGCCATGCGTGGCTGCAAAATCGATGTAATATTTATATGTTTCGTCGTTGACTCCCGATTCGAAATCCACATTTCGAATATTCCAGTCGTTCCACCAGTCCCAGGCTACTTTTCCGGGTTTTATCCAGGAAATATCTGTTAACTGATTGGTAGTGGCGAGTTTATACACCATATCGTTGTCGGTCAGTTCATAATCATTTTCAGCTATGATCACTGTCCGCCACGGGAAAGTGGTTTTACCTTCACATCGGGCAATAAAATTTTCAGCAGATTGCACTTCGCCCTGAAGCATGTTGTGTCCGCCTTGCCTTATTTCTTTGGGATAAGGGGCAAACATGGCAGTCAGCGAATTGCCGCCATCGGGATTGTAAAGATACATGCCCGGATAATTGAGCAAATCGGCTTCAGTAATGCAGATTTTCTTACCGTTTTTGCCTTCTACTACCAAAGGCAAAAAAGCCAGTTTCTGCGGATTGGCATTCTTCAGATCTATGTGATTGTAGGTATTTTCAAAAGAGTTGTAGAATTGCTGACTGAATGTGGAATTGTCGGCTTTATTTACGTAAGCCAGAAATGCTTTTGGATTGCCGGGGAAATTAAATACGGCTTGTTCGTTCTCAACAGTAAACGGTTTTTTGAAATTCGTTTCGAAACGATAGGCCATTCCATCGTTATAAACTCTGAAAACAAGGCTGTAATCTCCCGAAAACAGAATACTTAGCTCATTATAATTGTTTTCGACTTTCGCCTTTTTGTAAATTTCGGCATCAATGCTTTCATTCACTGATTTTTTGTTGGTCTTTTTCACTTTGGCATTTGTTCCCGGAATTCTTCCGTCGGATAATTTCATCGATACCGGAGATTTTTCGAGCATCAAATCGCCGTTGTGTGATACAGCATATTCGGTCGTTTTACCAACTGTTATTTCGGTTTTCAGTTTTCCGTCGGGAGAAACCAGGGTGTATTGCTTTTGTGAATATGAAAAAAAAGTCACAGTAATCAGGATGAAAGTCAGTAGTTTTCTCATAAATATTTTTTTAAAAGTTAGCGATACAAAAGTAAGGGGGATTATTCGAATAATGATTTTACAAATTCTTCTCGGTTGAACACCTGTAAGTCGGTCATTTTTTCACCCAGACCGATGTATTTCACCGGAATTTTGAACTGGTCGGAAATGCCTATTACCACGCCGCCTTTGGCAGTTCCGTCGAGTTTGGTTACGGCCAGTGCGTTCACTTCGGTAGCTTTGGTAAACTGTTTTGCCTGTTCGTAGGCGTTTTGCCCGGTTGATCCGTCGAGTATGAGCAACACTTCGTGTGGTGCTTCGGGTATGAGTTTCTGCATCACATTTTTAATTTTAGTCAGCTCATTCATCAGGTTTACCTTATTATGAAGTCTTCCAGCCGTATCGATGATGACCACATCGGCGTTGTTCGCTTTGGCCGAAGCAACTGTATCGTAAGCCACAGAAGCAGGATCGGAGCCCATTTTCTGTTTTATCACGGGTACTCCTACCCGTTCGCCCCAGATAACGAGTTGATCCACAGCAGCCGCCCGAAACGTGTCAGCAGCGCCCAGATACACTTTTTTACCTGCCTGATTAAATTGATAGGCTAATTTTCCGATTGTCGTAGTTTTTCCTACTCCGTTCACACCTACTACCATGATTACATACGGAGTGGCCGACAACGGAGCATCAAAATCATTGACCTGTCCGGCGTTATTTTCAGAAAGCAAAGCAGCTATTTCATCTTTCAGAATACCATTCAACTCATTTGTATTCAGATATTTATCGCGGCTAACCCGTTCCTCTATGCGCTGGATGATTCGAAGTGTGGTTTCTACTCCCACATCGGAAGTTACGAGCACTTCTTCGAGATTATCAAGCACTTCGTCGTCCACTTTAGATTTACCAGCCACTGCCCGTGTAAGCTTCGAGAATACATTTTCTTTCGTCTTGGCAAGCCCCTGATCAAGTGTTTCCTTTTTTTCTTTGTTAAATAGTCCGAAAAATGCCATAATTGATATTTAGTTTATAGTCTGTAGTTTATAGTCTGAGAAATATAGGCAAATCTAATCTTTCAGATGAAAGTTTCTGATTTTTGCCCAATCTTACAAAAATAATTCTTTTTTGGGTATAAAACAAAAAAATCCTTTCATTGTATTGAATGAAAGGATTTTTTTATATCGGTGTAACAGGATTATTTTACCAGATACTCTTTTACTTTTTCGTTGTGCACCATTTCTTCCTGAAACGTATATGCTCCGGTTTTAGGCGATTTAACCATCTTAATCACCTTGGAAAAGGTACGACCTTCACCTTTTTGCATACTTGCAACCGCCTTCTTTGCCATAGTTTACTTTTTTTTATTTAATTTCTTTATGAACTGTCATTTTCTTCAGAATCGGGTTGTATTTTTTCAACTCCATTCTTCCCGGGGTATTTTTTCTGTTTTTAGTCGTAATGTAACGAGAAGTACCCGGCATGCCGCTTTCTTTGTGTTCTGTGCATTCCAGAATAACCTGAATTCTTGCTTCTTTTGATTTCTTTGCCATTTTATTTTCCCCCTGTTATTATACGTATAAAAAACCTTTTTCGGCCGCTTGTTTTATAGCAGCGTCTAACCCTTTTTTGTTGATAGTGCGAAGTCCGGCAGCTGAAATTTTCAGGCTTATCCACATATCCTGTTCTACCCAGTAGAACTTTTTGTTGAACAAGTTTACATCAAAACGACGTTTTGTGTGACGTTTTGAATGCGATACGTTGTTTCCAACCATTGCTTTTTTTCCGGTGATTTGACAAATTTTTGACATCTCTGTATCTCTTAAATTTTTCTTAATATTTTTTCTCAAAAACAGTGTGCAAAGGTAGAAATTTATTTTCTTTTCCGCAAACTTTTTAAGTTCATATTTTATTTTTTGTGCGATTTAACAATAATCTCAGCTCATTAATGCTCATTTTCAGTCGAATAAATATTTAATACACTGTAAAATAATTTTCACAACAGCTCTTTGACC
>JAGPGR010000123.1 GCA_018055865.1 Paludibacteraceae bacterium
GGAAACCAGGTAGCTGTTGCTTCTGCTTATCACATTCATATCTATTTCCCAGTCGTCGGGCACAATAAGTGGACGCACATTCAGACTATGCGATGCAACGGGTGAAATCACAAAACTCCTCGCCTGCGGCACCACTATCGGTCCTCCGGCACTCATCGAATAGGCCGTTGAACCTGTTGGAGTGGAAATAATCAATCCGTCGGCCTGGTAACTGTTGATGAGTTCGCCGTTAGCATAAGCATTCACTATTATCATGGAACTACTGTCCTGCTTGGAGATGGCGATATCGTTGAGAGCATAAGGAGAGTCCAAACGTGTGCCGTCCAGCGTTTGCAATTTCAGCAGACTCCTTTTTTCAATGGTGTATTTATTTTCAAAAATGGCTTGCAGCACCGGAATAATTTCATCTTTTGCTACATCGGCCATAAATCCGAGTCGCCCGGTATTGATACCAAGAATAGGAATGTCTTTTCTGTTTACACGGGCAGCGGTATTCAGAAATGTACCGTCACCACCGATACTCAAAGCCAGATCGGCACTGAAATTATCATCCGAAATCAACTCTACCCGATCAAAAGACTTGTGATATTTCTCTTCAATGTAAAGTTGCAAATATTCATCCAGCAGCACCACAACATTCAATTGATGAAAAAAATCAACTAATTCGAGCAGCTGATTCTCCATTTCGGTGCGATGGAGATTGCCAAAAAGGGCAATACGCATGGTATGTTTTAGTTCCATTTTAGTATATGTCAGACAATTTATTTTTTAAGTATTCAGAGGAATTAATCGAGAATTTTCACTTTTCGAACCCCAATAATCTATTCCCATATTCCTGCGATAAAGGTAAATGAAATATCCTGACAACAACATTGGAGGAAAGGATTTCGGGATTTTAAATCATTAAAAAATACGAAAGAAATGCTGTTTTATACCAATACTTCGTTTTTTTCCGTTAAATTTGCATTCCAATGAGTTTTTTTAAAGATATACAAAGGAACAAAATGGAATTCAAACACACAAATTTATTTTGAATCCTCTCAGAGAGAAGAAATACGTGTTTTTTTATGTTTTAGAAAAAGATGACAAAATTAAGTGTAAATATTAATAAAATTGCAACTTTACGTAATTCACGCGGGGGAAATGTGCCCAATGTTGTAAAAGTAGCGCTGGATTGCGAACGTTTTGGAGCAGAGGGTATTACGGTTCATCCGCGTCCGGACGAACGCCACATCCGCTATGCCGATGTATGGGACTTAAAGCCCCTTTTATCGACCGAATTTAATATTGAAGGTAATCCGATACCCGAGTTTATCCAACTGGTAAAGCAGATAAAACCCGCACAGGTTACGCTTGTGCCGGATGCACATGATGCATTGACATCCAACGCCGGTTGGGATACAAAGAAAAATCTGTCATTCTTGCAGGAAGTAGTGAACGAATTTCATAAAGAGGGAATCCGGGTGTCCATTTTTGTGGATACAAACATCACGAATATTGAATACGCAGCCAAAACAGGGACCGACCGTGTAGAACTATACACGGAGCCTTATGCTGCTGATTTTCATAAAGATAAATACGCTGCAGCATTGCCTTTTGTAGAAGCAGCAAAAGCAGCTCAGCGACTTGGCTTGGGCATAAATGCCGGGCATGATCTGAACCTGGATAACCTGGCTTTTTTACATCTAAACATTCCCTGGCTCGATGAAGTTTCCATAGGTCATGCACTCATTGCAGATGCATTATATCTGGGTCTGGAGGAAACAATCAGGCAGTACAAAGCCCGGTTGAGCGATAATTAAATCAGAAAAAACAACAACGTTTTTATCAATAAAACAGAAGTATGAATTTACAAATTTTATTACAACAAGTAGTTACACAAGCGGTTGTACCTGAAGTACAGGCAATTCCGGAGAAAATGAATTTGTGGAAAATGACATCCTACGGAGGCCCTATCATGGTGATTCTGGGAATTATGTTGGCATTGGCAGTATATATTTTCATCGAAAGACTGATTACAATCAACAAAGCATCGAAAGAAGATAAATCTTTCATGAATCGTATTAAAGATTACATTCTGGATGGAAAAATAGACTCAGCTCA
Source organism: Paludibacteraceae bacterium (assembly GCA_018055865.1). Lineage (GTDB taxonomy): Bacteria > Bacteroidota > Bacteroidia > Bacteroidales > Paludibacteraceae > UPXZ01. Next base: position 2,104 of record JAGPGR010000123.1, read on the forward strand.
AAAACTTTGCCGCGATGCCGATTCTCCTGCTTCCCGCATGATTGAAAAAGGGATAAGCCGGTTGGGACGTCCGATGAACGATGTGCTTCTGGCAGTGGAAAATGTGGGAAATCTGGAAATATCCAAACTTGAAAAAAGTCTGGTCATTCTGGCTACAATATCCGGAGGCGCACCTATGCTCGGTTTTCTCGGAACGGTTACCGGTATGCTACTTGTGTTTTACAATATGACTCAAAATTCAACCGGCGTTGTTCAGCTTGTCGATTTATCGTCGGGGATGTATCAGGCAATGGTTACTACTGTAGGTGGTCTGATAGTGGGTATTCTGGCATATTTCGCCTATAATTACCTTATTTCACGCGTGGATTCCGTTGTCCGCAATCTTGAGTCTAAAACGCTGGAATTTATGGATTTGCTGAACGAACCTTCGAAGTAGTTTATAGTAAAATTGTTGAGTAGTTTATTGGAAAATGCAATACTTTTAAATTAGTTCAAAACTATTCAACTATTCAACCATTTAAACAAATAAAAAAATGGCAATTAAAAGAAGAAATAAAATGGAGAGCGGATTTTCAATGTCGTCCATGACCGACATTATCTTCCTGCTGTTGCTGTTTTTTGTAATTTCGTCAACCATGACTACGCCCAACGATATTAAAATCAACCTGCCTCAGAGCGGAGCCGAAACTGCTACAAAACAAGTAGTTGCGCGTGTTTCAATCGATAAAGAAGGGAAGTATTATGTTGCAGGTGATAAAGAAAAGGCTGTGGAGGTTTCTGCTGATATGCTCGAACAGCAAATTCTTAGTTTGGTGTCCAAAGACACGGCAACGTTTCTGGCACTGTATGCCGATCAGGATATTGCATACAAAGAAGTGGTGCGGGTGCTCGATATTGCAAATAAAAATAAGTTGAAACTTGTCATTGCCACTTCATTGGCAACCAGTGACGAAAATTCTGAAACCGTTGTTAATCAATAAGTGTTGGAAAGATCGAAAATATACGGTGTAGTGGGTTCAGCCCTGTTTTGTCTGCTTACCTTTCTGATACTTTGGTTTGTGTTTATGCCTGTGGTACAAAGACCAGCTGAAGATGATGGAATTATGGTTAGTTTTGGTGATGATCTTGATGGGTTGGGATTTGGTGACATGATAGCCGGTGTAGAAGAAATGTCTTCGCCTGAAGTTCGTCAGGAGGTATCCGAACAGCAGGAGTTGCTTACTCAGGAATCGGAGAAATCGGTAACGGTTCCCCGGAAGCAGGAAAAGCCAAAAACTACCACGAAACCAATCACCGAACAGGATTTACAGCGTCAGAATCAACAACGCCGGGATGCTGCTGCAGCTGCCGAAGCAAGAAAACGGGAAGAAGCTGCTGCGAGGAGTGAAAATCTGGTAGGGAGCGCATTTGGCTCAGGTAGTGGCACTGGCAGCGGAACCACCGCAGGCGATACCCGGCAGGGAAATCCCGCAGGTTCGGGTACTTCAGGCGGGCACGGATGGTCACTGAGCGGTCGTTCACTCATCGGATCCCTGGTTACCCCATCTTATCCGAATAATGTAGAAGGTAAAATCACAGTAAGCATTCGGGTGGATGCGTCCGGAAAAGTTTCAAGTGCTGCAATCGGTTCTCCAACAACAATTTCTGATGCACAAACCCGAAGTGCAGCCATGAGCGCTGCCCGAAGTACACGGTTTTCATCAGGAAGCGGAGTGTCTGTAGGTACAATAACCTATAATTTTAGATTGAAATAATCAACTGAATATTAACTTTTTAACGCAATTTTATTTTATGAAGAAAGTTTTTATTTTTCTTGCCGATGGTTTTGAGGAAATCGAAGCCATAGCACCGATTGATATTTTGCGCCGGGCCGGAATTGATGTTGTAACTGTTTCTATATCAGAAAATAACGTAGTGACCGGTGCGCATGGTATAAAAGTAGAGGCTGATCAGCTTTTTATCGAAACTGATTTCAGTTCCAACGATATGTTGGTGTTGCCCGGAGGCGGAGTTGGCACTGAAAATCTGACAGCCCACACCCGGATGAACGAACTTCTGGAAAATCAAAATAACTCAGGTAAACAAATTGCAGCTATTTGTGCAGCACCTTCCGTGCTCGGAAAATTAGGAATATTGGCGGGCAAAGAAGCCATTTGCTATCCCGGATTTGAAGAAAAACTTACAGGAGCTGTCATTTCAAAAAATACGGTGGTTAAAGACGGAAATATCATTACAGGGAAAGGTCCGGGCGTGGCTATTCCGTTCGCACTGAAGATTGTAGAAACATTGAAAGGAAAGGAAACAGCCTCTCAGGTGGCTGATTCATTAATGCTTAACTAAATTTATGCTAAAGAAAATTCTCTTTTTTGGATTGCTTGTTATATTCACAGCATGTAATTTTCAGGGTAAATTCCGGATATCAGGAAATATAACCGATGCTGACGGTAAGATGCTCTATCTGGAGCAAACCGGACTTTTAAAAGACAGTCTGATTGATTCTGTAAAACTCACGAAAGAAGGTACCTTCAATTTTCGTTCACCTGCGCCTGAATATCCCGAACTTTATCGGTTGAAACTGGGCACTCAGCAACTTATTCTGGCTGTGGATTCTACAGAAACCATTGAAATAAAGGGAGCTGCAGGTGATTTGATTTCAGCGTCCATCACGGGTTCGATGCAATCGGAAGATATTCAAGCTTTACGCAAATCGGTCACAGCACTTCAGCAACGATTTGATGTTTATCAGTCAGAAAAAGAGGCTGTGAAATCAACGTCTTTGGCTGACTCTTTTCAGGTGAATCTGGAAAAACACAAAAAAACTGCTCAGGGGATAATTCTGAAAAATCCGAACTCAATGGCAGCTTATTACGCTCTCTATCAGCAAATAAATGGAAATTATATTTTTTCTCCCTACGTAAAATCGGAACGTCCATATTATCAGGCAGTTGCTACTACTTTCCAAGCATTTATGCCGGAATACGAACGATCCAAAAACCTGTACAATCTGGTGCTGGGAGCCATCAGAGAAGACCGGCTTACAAGGCAGCAATCCAACTTTGAAAGTCTGGTAAAAGTAGAAAGTACAGGATTTATTGAAATTGAGCTGAAAAATACCAACGGCTATCCGCAAAAATTGTCTTCGTTAATCGGAAAGCCTATTTTGCTCGATTTTTCGGCCTACGGAACCGAAACGAGTATTGATTATACATTCGCCCTGCGCGAAATTTTTACTAAATATTCGCCAAAAGGACTGCAGATTTATCAGGTATCGTTGGATCAAAGCAAAATTCTGTGGCAACGATCCGTAGCAACGATACCCTGGATATGTGTCTTCGACGAAACCGGATCTGCTGCCAATGCTTACAACGTACAGCAAATTCCAACCATGTATTTGATTAATAAAGAAGGAATAATAACCGGAAAATATGCTAATGTAAAGAGTTTGGAAGCGGATTTAGGCAAAATACTTTAGTTCATTGAAACACGATGCTCATTATTAGTAATCGTGTTTTTTTCTTTTAAAGATGAGTGAATTTTGACAGAATTTATCAAAAATACTGCTCTGAAAATCGGTTTTGATGCTTGTGGAATAGCCAAAGCCGATTTTTTGAATGAAGATGCCGGATTTATGAAAACCTGGCTCGGTAACGGATTTCACGGAGAAATGGGTTATCTGGAGCGAAATTTTGACAAAAGGACTGACCCGACTTTGCTGGTGGAAGGGTGTAAATCCATTATTGTAACCCTGATGAATTATTTTCCTGAAGAATTTCAAGCAGTAGATGCGCCGAAAATCTCTAAATATGCTTATAGCCGGATTGATTATCATACAGTTATGCGCGAAAAGCTAGAGATGTTAGAGAACAGAATAAAAGATGAATTCGGAGAAAGTTGCTTCAACGCAGATCAGCAGCATCGGTTTGTGGATTCTGCGCCTGTATTGGAGCGGCAATGGGCAGTAAGAGCCGGCTTGGGTTGGATAGGTAAGAATAAAATGTTGATTAATCCCGTGTTAGGATCCTTTTGTTTTAT
>JAGPGR010000124.1 GCA_018055865.1 Paludibacteraceae bacterium
GGTTAGGACTCCTGATTTCCACCTTTGCCCATACGCAGCAACAGTCTATGTTTATTTCATTTTTCTTCATTATGATTCTTATCCTTCTAAGCGGACTGTTTACCAATGTGGAAAGTATGCCACGCTGGGCATTCATTTTCTCGGATTTATTACCGATAACACACTTTATGCACGCAGTTCGTGCTATCGTTATCAAAGGAAGTGCTTTTGCAGATATTTGGATGGATATGGTTTACATTGTCGGTTTTTCGATTGTGGCAATTACGGCGTCGGTGATTAATTATCACAAAACGGTGTGATTTGGCAGAAAAAAAAGGAAGAGTCACCTTCCTTCCTGTTGTCAATTCCGAATTTGAAAATCAATATTTTTTCTCACCGGTTAATTCACCTTTTTCGTTCCACATACGCCAGACTCCTGTTTTTTTTCCATCCTGGTAATTCATTTCGTAGCGCATAGTTCCGTTTTCGTCCCAGATATGCCATACTCCGTGCTTTTTGTCATTTTTGTATTCTGCTTCAGAAATGAGCAAACCATTCACATGATAAGAACGCCATATTCCATGGAACAGCCCGTTTTTATAGGAGCGAATTTCTTTCGGTTTTTTATTGTCAAAATATACCACATATATCCCTTCGGGCGAACCGTTTTTTATCTGCATTTCGAGTTTCAGCGTTCCATTGTCGTAGTATTCACGATATTCACCAGTATAAAGTTGGTTTTGGGTGGCATCTGTGAAATAGACTCCGTCCTTTTCAACTATACTGCCAACAAATTGATTTTGAGCAGCAACGATGAGTGAAATTACACACATCATCGATATAAAAATTATTTTTCTCATGATACTAATATTATTTATTGTAACGCTTTTGAAATCATGCCGAAATATTATTGTAACATTTCTGAAACAAAGATAAAACATTCCTGTAACATTGTTTGCTAAAAAAACAGGCTATGGTGTAAATTTAATATGTGTTACAAAAATTCAATTGAAAATGTACAAATAAAAAACCCGGAATGCAAAGTTTGGATTTATTTTAGAAAACTAAAAATTCAATAAGACTTCATTCACATAAAGTCTTATTGAACTTATTGTGCTTTAATTCAATTACTTGAACCAGGTCCAGCTTGTAATATCAAGTTTTCCTTTTTGATAAGTAGCAGTGATGCTTGCAGCTAAATTTTCAATCAAAATTCCTGTGAGTGGAGCATTGTTAGGAGTATCAATAATTTTTGAATAACCTTCCAGATGAAGGTTTGTGAAAGTTCCACCGGAAGTTTTCTTAAACTGTAATGCAGTTCCTACACCTGAAGGATTTGTATTGATAGCTGTCAGGTTGACGAGTTTAGGGTTTGCGTTGGGGCCATCAGCTTCTACAACCGTAGAAAAACCATTGATAGTGTGTTTGACGTATGCATTTGTTACAGTTCCATTCCAGCCTTCTGTCCAGTCAATCGCATCATCTTCGTTGTTTTCCAGGTAAAGATTACTTACAGAAACTGTTCCTCCGAAGAATTCAACTCCATCGTCAGCACCGTTGATAATGGCTACATTGCTGATTTGTGTAGATGAACCAACAGCATACATTGTCAAACCATTGTATTCTGATTCCGTGTTAATTTTAGCTCCTGAACCTTTGATGACAAGATAAGAGATAGAACCGGAATTGTCATTATCCACTGTTCCGCCGTATTTGAAGTTACCTACTTCAGCTGTAGCATTAGCTCCTGCACTGGTAGTAGCTTTTCCGCAAATTGTCAGTCCACCCCAATCCTGAGGATTTCCATTCAGAGACGACATTACAACCGGAGCAGCAGAAGTTCCGTTGATGTTGATTTTTCCACCCATCATCACTGCTATATAGGTTTCTGTAGCTTGTCCTGCAGCTGCTGTAGCCGTAATTTTGGTTCCGGCCGGAACAGTCAACGTGACACCATCGTTTACAATAAAGGAACCTGTGAGTTTATAATTAGTTGAAGCCTTGAGTGTAACGCTCTCATTTAATACACCTTTGAGCTCGCCACTATTTATTAATTCAACCACAGGGTCAACTTCTTCCACTGGGTCTTCACCTGTACAGCTTACAAACAACAACGTTGTTAGAACCGCCATCATGCCGAGAATAAAAAGATTTTTTTTCATTTTTTTAAAATTTTTAATTGTTGATAGATTTTATTTTTCTAGAATTTATAATTTACAGATACTTGTAATTTAAGTCCTTTCCTGTGTGAGTCCACTACGAAGTTTGTAACTTCCCGCGAGTTCAGATCTCTTAGGTTTTGAGTTAGTTGCATTTCGGGATTCAATATATTTCTTGCTACCAGTTTCAGTGTCAGTTTTTCCGAAAGCTCTTTACTCAACACAGCATCCAGCGTAATGTATCCCTTTTCGATAATATCATCGTTATATAAATAGTCTCTGTTGACGGCGTCTTTCGGGCTTCCCATAGCAAATATCTTGTCGGAAGAGAAATTCCCGGTAATACTTGCCAGCCATTTCTGGTTGTAATTTTCATAATTCAACGAAATATTAGCGATATATTCAGCAGCTCCCTGCAAGCCGGATGAGGTTTTGTTGTTGTACTGAAATTGTTCGAGCAAATCTTGTTTTACCCACATTCTCGTACCGTTCAATATCATTCTGAATGCATTATCGGTTGATTTGTACAAATTGAGTCTTGCTTCCAGTTCTACACCGTACACATTTGCCTGCTCACCTGTATTGGCGTAAACCAGGTAACCTGCTCCTCCGGTTAAAGCTGTGATATTAATCGGGTCTTTTATATTCTTGTAAAACACAGCCCCGGAAATCAGTTCGTCGTTACTTTTGAAATATTCCCATTTCAGGTCGGCATTATAATTGACAGATGCTCTCAGTTCGGGTGTTCCCTGAATGATGGTACTATTTGGAGATGTGTAAGCAAACGGAGCAATTTCCTTGAACTCCGGCAAAGTAATCGTTTTACTACCCGAAAACCTCAGGTAATGTTTATCGTTTAGTTCGTATTTCAAGTTGAAACTTGGATATAACTCACTGTATGTCCTTTCAATTCGTGGTTTACGCAGCGGGTCATCATTATTAATTTTCCATTTTACGTTAATCAAATCAATTTCGTATCTCAACCCTGCGTTCCCTTCGAGCTTGCCCAAATCAAATCCAACACTGGTAAAAGCTGCGTAAGCATTCAAACCGGCATCGTACATGTCGGGGGGAATTGTTTTTATTAAATCATCTGAAAAAGACGATCCGGGAAAAATAGAAGAGATATTGTCAACATTAGGTTCAGCTGTAATTCCCCGCAAATCCACACCTACGAAATCAGCTTCAAAATCTCTGATTTTATTTCTGAAATTGAGTCCGCTGTTTATGTAAATATCTTTCTTGTTTATCTTGAAATCATACCGATTTTTCACATATCCGTTTATCTCTTTATCATTTATTTCCTGACTTGATTTACGGTTTTCGAAATCGGATATCCGGTATGAAAAATATAGTTCGTTGTTATAAAATCCGGTATAAGTCCTTATTCTGTTAGGTTCATCTGCACCTGCCAGATTAAAGCCCACTCCCCAATCCAGCTTATTGTTCTCCGATAAATTATGTTCTCCGAGCAACTGATTCACGAGTAAGCGGGTGGTTCTTGTATTCATATCCCGTGCAAAGAACGAATCTGAAATCTGATCCATATCGAATTTGTACCCTTTCCCGTCTCTTCCCTGCTCGTACACATTATCGAAAAGTTTATTTACCAGTAAAAAATTGTAATTCAGCTTATTATTTCCGTTTAACCGATAAGAGAAATTCATCAATCCGGTAAAATTTTCGTTGAAAGTCCAGGATTCTGTATCCAAAAAATCAGAATAAACCGTATTGGCATTGAATCGCCTGTAAATTCCTGCAGAATAGCTAAAGTCTCTCTTATAAGACAATGTGTAGAAAATACTTAATGGTTTTTCGAACAAATCAAATTTTAATCCCCCAAGCGTAGAAATTCCAAAATCAACAGGCATTTTTCTTTTACCCGGATCCCAGGATTGTTTGGTTATCGCTTGAACCAACGTTTGTGGACGACTGTAAAATGACATGAATGAATTATTCAAATTGGGTGAGGTGCTGAAATTATTAAAAACGTTTTTGTTCAAAACGCCCGAATTAAGACCACCCTGCAGTTCTATCGAAAATCCGGCTGTAAACTCCTTTGAAACTATGTTGACATTACCTGCTGACTGATCAATATACGACTCCGGATCGTAGGTTTTACTTATCCCAACGTTCTGAATTACACTTGTTTCGAAAAGACCAAGATCAATATTTTTCTTATCAACATCATCCGATGGAACGGGTAATCCATTCATTGTAGTTGATAAATATCTGTCACCTAATCCACGCACGTACACTTCGCCGGAACTTCCGCTTCTGACCACTCCGGTAATCTTACCGGCAGCTGTAGCAGCATCAGAGACTCCCTGCATCGACAATTGTTTTGCTCCCACGCTTTCCCGAATCAGAGTCGCTTTCTTTTGCTCCATCATTAGTACTATGTCTGATTCCCTCTTTGCATTTGCTACTACCTGCACTTCATTCAGACTGATATCTGCAGATTCCATACTAATATCAACAAGTGTTGGTTTATCCGCTTCCACTACTACTCCAGATTTCGTGTGCGATTTGTAAGAAATGTAAGAAATATTCAGAGTGTAAGTACCGGATTTTACATTTGGAATGGTGTAATTACCGTCGAAATCGGTTGCACTTCCGGTAGTTGTGCCGCTGATAGTGACAGCAGCACCAATCAAAGGTTCGCTGTTTTTAGAGTCAGTTACTTTGCCTGTAATGCTTCCATTCTGAGCAGTCAGGCTGTTTGTCAGTAAAAGAAGCAAAGCAACAAATACGTTTTTATTTAAGACTTCAGTTGCGAATAAAACTTTTCTTTTCATTAGAATGAGTTCATAAATTTTCGCTGCAAAATTCCCTGTTTTATGTTACAGAAAAGTGTAATTGATATTACAATTGATGAAAAGTATGTTACAATGTGGTTAATGGAAGCGTAAATCAGGAAGTTTGAAGATGGAAGATGGAAGTAGTAGGTTTGTAGTTTTACCTGAACATTAAATCTCTTGGTTCTAAAAGTTTAATATCAGAAAATCTTTTCTACTTTTGCATTATTAAAAAAATAAAATGAAACTATCGCATCAAACACAGAATACACGGATTTCCGATGTGAAATCTGTCGTTTCCAACTGTAGATTGTAACTAAAGAAATCGTAAATAACAATATTATGTCATCACAAAATGCTTCTGTTAAATCCATTTTATTTGCGCTGCTGGCCAACTTTGGAATAGCAGTAACCAAAACTGTTGCTGCAGCTATGACCGGATCGGGCTCCATGTTGGCCGAAGCCATTCACTCTTATGCCGATTGTGCCAACCAGGGATTGTTGTTTCTCGGACTGAAACAGTCCAAAAAACTGGCAGAAGAAGAGCATCCGCTGGGTCATGGCAAAGAGATTTATTTCTGGTCGTTCATTGTGGCGTTGATGCTTTTCAGCATGGGCGGTTTGTTTTCCATTTATGAAGGAACACATAAACTCAGCTCACATGAAGGATTGAAAAGTCCGATGATTGCCATCATTGTACTATCCATCAGCATTGTACTGGAATCTTTTTCGCTTTATGGCTGTATCACCCAAATCAACAAAGTGAAGCGGAAAGGAGTTTCGCTTTGGCAGTGGGCAAAAAACACCCGTCAGAGTGAGCTGGTAGTAGTGCTGGGCGAAGATGTGGCTGCTTTGCTGGGTCTTACATTTGCCCTGATAGCCATTTTGCTGGCTATGGTGACCGGCAATCCGGTTTTTGATGCGCTGGGAAGTATCTTTATTGGAGCTTTACTTATCGTGGTGTCTATATTTCTGGGAATAAAAGTAAAAGGTCTATTGGTGGGTCAAAGTGCTGATAAAGAAACCCGCGACGAAATAAAAGCTATGCTGGAATCCAGACCTGAAATTGAACAGGTTCTGAAC
>JAGPGR010000125.1 GCA_018055865.1 Paludibacteraceae bacterium
AGGTGTAGTAACGGGACGATTCTTTTCGAAGTGGAAGGAAAAATAATTCTCCATGTGCGCTCTCATCATACACATCCATACTTATAAATCTGAAAGGCAACATGGCTATGTCGCTTTTTTTAGTCAATGTGCCGGTCACATAGTTGATATCCTGCGAATAGCTGTTTGGTGCCTTAAAAGTAAGCTTGCTGACCGATTCGATAATGGCTTTATCGTTTTTCCGGTCGTGAAGCACAAAGTTTGGAATCATATGTGTGTACTGGTACAAAAAATTTTTCTTTTTTGTATCTACCAGTGTCCGCATATACACCTCTGCTTCGTACGAACGGGTCACTGCGCTATAGGTTTCTGCTGCCGACATGACCAGATTCATAATACTGTCAACCGGAGGAGTTTCAGCAGCAATATTTGCAGTCGATAAAATCGAAAATATTATTGGTATGAAATATTTTAATCGCATTGAGAATTTCTAAACAGAATACAAACTTAACGCTTTTTTTCGAATAATTTCTATGTAAAACCTTATGAAACAAATCTTTTTAATTTTTTAAGTTGAATGAAATATTTTTATTCTTCACCGTTTGTCCTTACCTTTGCAGTCTCTCTGAAAATTTTTTACCAAAACCATGCTTACCAACATCCAAACCAAAGACATAAAGGAGCTAAACTCTACTCCCATAGTACAGCAAACTGCATTTTGGTCGGTAGTGAAAAAAAAACTGGGTGCAACAACCATTGCCATCAACTTCAAATCAAAAGAATCATTTATTTATCATTCACCCTCCACTCCTCAGGACGATATCATCGTTTCGGATTTATTGGTTATCATTCAAAAAATAGACCGCCAACACTCGGTAGCCTATGTGCCCTATGGTCCGGAATTAGAGCCTGCGGAAGAATTTCAGGGAATGTTTCTGGAGGAATTGTCGGAAAGTATTCGCTCTTTTCTGCCCGTGAATTGCATAATGATTCGTTACGACCTTTGCTGGGAGTCCTATTGGGCTAAAGATAAGGAACATTACGATGAGGACGGTTACTGGCAGGGCGAACCGCAAGTGACTACCCGGGAATTACGATTCAATTTCAATACGGTGAACTGGAATTTTCGCAAAGCAAGCTATAATATACTGCCATCTAACACAATATACCTCAATCTCAACAGAGAAATTGATGAAATACTTGCTTCAATGAAACCCAAGACGAGGTACAACATCGGACTGGCTGCGCGAAAAGGTGTGAGCGTAAGAAAAACAGACATCAATCAAATAGATGTGTGGTATGACCTATACAGGCAAACGTCTGCCCGAAATAACATTTTTCTCAATGATATTAAATATTTTCAGGCGGTGCTATCCACAAAAATAAATGATTCAAAATCGCCTGCTGAAGTTAAACTGCTTATTGCGGAGCACGAAGGTAAACCATTGGCAGCCATGTTTTTAATCATTACCGGCAACAGAGGCACTTATCTTTACGGCGCTTCGTCGACCGAGCAACGAAACCTGATGGCAACCTACGCCCTGCAATGGGAAGCCATCAAAATATCCAAAATGAAAGGTTGTACGGAATACGACATGTTTGGAGTTTCGCCCGGACCGGATAAGAATCATCCTTTATATGGCCTTTATCGCTTCAAAACGGGTTTTGGAGGAGATATTTTCCACAGTTTAGGCAGTTGGGATTATCCGCTGAACATGGAAAAATACAATATCTTTATCGCTACCGAACTGCAAAGTCAGGGATACCACAATCATTAATGCTGTAACCCTGAATTTACTCTTCTTCTACCAAAGGCTCTTCAAAGTCAACTATCACTTCGTTGCGGGGAATATCACTGAATTTTTTATGTCGTTTGATATAAAATTCATAAATCAAACTATTTTGTGATATTTCATGAAAAGTGGACTGAACAGATTTCAGGATATTCTCCTTTCGCTTTTCGGAAAAACGCGCCTGCATGGTTCTAAAATCGGTTCGTGCATCTGTGATGGCTTTCACGTTTTGAATTTTACCCTGAATCAGGAGGTGAAATGCTGCTAAATTATCGAGATAAAACCGGGCATTGAAAGTTTTGGCCAAACTCCTGTGAGGCAGATTCTTATAAAGCATCAGGAGGTTATTTCTAAAATTGAGGTAAGTTTTTTTAGGATGTTCGGCATTCAACGTTCCACCACCCAGGTGATAAACAACGCTTTGAGGATTGCATACAATGCGTCTTCCGCGGCTTTTCAACCGCCAGCACAGATCAATTTCTTCCATGTGTGCAAAAAACTCCTCATCAAGTGCTCCTGCTTTCCAATAATCTTCGGACCGGATAAAAAGGCATGCTCCCGAAGCCCAAAACACATCGCGAATATCATCATATTGCCCTTTATCTTCTTCCACTACGCCAAAAATGCGACCCCGACAAAAAGGGTAGCCATATTTGTCGATAAATCCTCCGGCAGCTCCGGCATATTCAAACCAGTTGCGCCGTTGGTAGGAAAGAATTTTAGGCTGACAAGCTGCCACACGCGGATTGCTCTTCATGTAGGCGTACAACACTTTCAGCCAGTCTTTCGTAACCTCTACATCCGAATTGAGCAATACGTAATACTCGCTTTTAATCTTTTCAAGGGCACGGTTGTAGCCTCCGGAAAAGCCGTAATTCTTATCCAAAACATCGGTTCGGATGGTTGGATAATTCTTTCGGAGAAATTCTACCGAATCATCAGTTGAAGCATTATCTGCCACTACGATTTCGGCTTCCGGCATATCCTTGACGCTTTCCACCAAAAAAGGCAGAAATTCTTCCAGGTATTTTTTCCCGTTCCAGTTAAGTATAACTACTGATATTGACATTTTATTTTAAATTTAGAAGCAATCTAAATCCTCCTTAGGGGGACTTTTGAAACACAGAAATACACAAACGATACTATTGTGACAAGAAATTTTCAATCTGCACTTTACTTATCTTATAGTTAGTTTTGGTTTAATTTACGTCATTTTTTTTTCTTTGCAAGTCTCTCAACAATAGACTAATCAATCATTTAACAATTCAACGACTCATCCATTCAACCTTTATTTTCGTTATATTAGCCTTCCTTTTGGGAGATCTGCCTGCGGCAGGCAGGTTTAGGAGCTTATCTTCCTCGTATATTTCCACCTTTTGTGTGTCCAAAGCCAGATGGAAGGATCACGCAGAATATCATCCTCCAGCAATCGCATGTATTTTTCACTTATTTCATATTCGGGTGTATCTTTCGGATGAATCGAAAGAGGGATAAGCTCGGTAGTGTAGTACCCACGTTTGAGTTTTTTCAGTCGGGCGTAATAAACAGGGTAATCAAACTTGCGTGCAAGCTGCTCTGTGCCGGTTATTACTGCCGTTCGTTGATTGAGAAACTGCGTAAAATAATGCATACTCGTCCTGCTCGGAGATTGATCCGAAATCATTCCATACATCCCGAGTTTACCTTTTTTGCGCATATCTATCATTACTCGCAGCAAATTTTTCATCTCAATCGTTTCTGTACCAAACCGATTTCTTATTTTATAAATTATCCTGTCGGATAACTCGTTTTTCTGCTTTTTGTAAATCGGATAAATCGGTTTATCTTCAGGCAGATACAACGAAAAAGATGAATTCCATTCCCAGCTTCCGTAATGAGATGAATACAACATCACACAGCGACCTTCATCGTAGTGCTTCAAAGCTGGTTCGAAACCGGTGTACATCATACGCTTTTTGATTTCACTTTCACTTATGCGTGCAAATTTCAGGCTTTCAAAAATCAAATCGCAGAAATGACGGTAGAATTTCTTTTCTATTACACGTCTTTCCTTTTCTGTTTTATCGGGGAATGACCATTTCAGATTATCCCTCACCACTTTCTTTCTGTAACCAATCAGGTGGTAAATGATTGGATATACAATATCAGACAACACATACAGAACCCGAAACGGCAGCATTGAAATGAATGAAACAAAACCAAAAGCGAAATAGTAAATCATCTGTTAATAAGGAAAAAAACACCCCAACAAGTTCATGTTAAGGTGTTTTATTAGTCAAATCAATTGTTAATATTATTCTTCGTCATCGTCGGTATATATCCCCAACGATTTGCCGTATTCGTATTCTGCATCCAGTACAAACTGTATTTCATCTTCATTCAGATCAATACCGTCTTTTTTAGCAGCTTTTATAACAAATTTCAGCATTTCTTCTTCATCAATGCTTGCTTCTTCGGCAGTATCATCACCAATAAAACCTTTTTCGTCGTAATAGTCATACAATACGTCCAGTACATAATTTACGTTATCTTCAGTCACCCGACTTTTCATTTCTTCGGTAACCAGATTTGTGATGTATTTCACGGCATCGTCGTCATCATAAATCAATAAATCGTCTTCTTCGGTTTTCATAAGATGGTAGTTTTTTTATTAGTAGTTTTTTTGATGTGATATAATAACATTCAAAGATAAATCATTTTTATTTTATTTACGTTTAATTTTAGTTTTTATTAATGAAAAAAATCAATAAACGGATACGTACGTTCAATCCTTTTTGTGGTTCGATTCCGGTACAAATTGGTCTGATTTTGGATTTTAATCAAAATTTGATTATCTTTGCCATTGAACAGCAGGTCGGTTTGTCGCTGTCCTGTCATGCGGGATAGAGGAAAGTCCGGGCAACAAAGAGCACCATATTTCCTAACGGGAAGTTGTCAGTGATGGCAAAGTAGTGTAACAGAAAATAACCGTCCGTCAGTTGACGGATAAGGGTGAAAAGGTGAGGTAAGAGCTTACCGGAGCCGGTGGCGACACCGGTTGCCGTACACCTTATGGGTTGCAAGATCATGTATACCGGCGCAGTAGGGTGGCTCGTCCGATGCCGGGGGGTAGATTGCTAGATTCCGTCAGTGATGACGGAGCCAGATAAATGACAAACAGTGTGCTTCATGCACATTACAGAACCCGGCTTACAGACCTGCTGTTTTTTTTTATTTGAACCAAAAAAAGCTGTATAATAACTGCTGTAAATATCATCAGATGAAGAAACTGATTGACTGGATTAAATTTGCGTTCAATTTTGTACGCTATGACATTTGGAGAATAACCGGTAATGAACTTTCCAAAACCCGTCGGATTTCCTACAATATTATCAAAACCATTTACCTCTCTGTCAGAGGAATTACAAGTCACAAACTAGGAATCAGGTCTGCTGCACTCACATTTTCTATTTCTTTCGCCATTGTTCCGCTCATTGCGCTCATTTCGGCCATTGCCAAAGGTTTCGGGATTGAAACTACTATTGAAGTAGCTTTGCAGGATACTTTTGCAGCTCAGGCTGATTTAATACCCACTATTATGGAATTTGTCAGAAAATACCTGGATTCCATGAGTGGCGGTTTGTTTATAGGTATTGGGTTTGGTATTCTGGTATATTCAGTCTACAATCTTTTTGCACAAATAGAAACCGCACTGAACAATATCTGGCAAGTACAAAAATCCCGATCGATACTTAAGCAATTCACTCTTTATTTCTCCGGATTGCTTATACTTCCCATCCTTCTGGCTATAAGCAGCGGGCTATCTATTTATGTCAACGCCATTCTCAAGGAATCATTTCTTTTTCAGGTATTTACACCTGTTATGAAATTTCTGGTATCAACAATTCCTTACTTTTCCAGCGGATTATTGTTTACGTTGATTTATCTGATTGTTCCGAATACCAAAGTGCGTTTTGTCAACGCACTGATAGCCGGCATGATCACAGGTTTTATTTTTCAACTTTTTCAGGGATTATATGTGAGCGGTCAGATTAATCTTACACGCTACAATGCTATTTATGGTGGATTTGCGGCTATTCCGCTTTTGCTACTTTGGTTGAATATTTCATGTCTTATTTTTCTGATTGGTGCCGAGATTTCATACGTGTCACAAAACCTGCGACACTTTGACTATGAAGTGGATACCGACACTATCAGCAACCGATACAAACGCAGTCTTACAC
>JAGPGR010000126.1 GCA_018055865.1 Paludibacteraceae bacterium
AAATGGGACAGGTGGAAATACAGGTTCCCTAATCTGCCAAAGACCCCGATATAACGGGATAAACCAGGCTCATCCACGATGGGGGTCTTTTCTGCTTTCTACCGAATATCCTTATTTATAAAACATTGTATCAAACTAAATTCCCCTTTAGGGGTTAGGGGCTATTGTATGAATTTATCCGAATTAAGTATTAAACGACCCGTTTTATCCACAGTTTTTGTGTTGATAATCCTATTGCTTGGAGGTATAGGCTACACATACCTGGCTGTAAGGGAATATCCGAGTGTGGACAATCCAATTATCACTGTATCAGTATCTTATCCCGGCGCCAATGCTGATGTAATTGAAAAGCAAATAACCGAACCGCTGGAACAAAACATCAACGGAATACCGGGCATACGATCGCTTATGAGTTCGAGCAGCCAGGGATATTCCAGGATAACAGTGGAATTTGAATTAAGCGTTGATATGGAAACCGCTGCCAACGACGTTCGCGACAAAGTATCACGTGCACAGCGTTATCTTCCCCGGGATGTTGACCCGCCAACCGTCTCGAAAGCCGATGCAGATGCCGATCCGATTATGCAAATCACGGTTCAGAGTCCCAACCGCTCGCTGCTTGAACTCACCGAGATAGCAGAGCTTACTGTAAAAGAACGGCTTCAAACCATTCAGGATGTAAGTGCAGTAGAAATATGGGGAGAAAACCGCTATGCAATGCGGCTCTGGCTCGACCCCACAAAAATGGCTGCTTACAACATTACCCCACTCGATGTAAAAAACACACTCGACCGTGAAAATATCGAACTTCCGGCCGGCAGTATCGAAGGCGATCAGATAGAACGCTCCATTCGCACTATGGGACTGATGATTACTCCCGAAGAATTTAACAATATAATTCTGATTGAAAACGACAAACGAATTGTGCGTTTTCGCGACATTGGTTTTGCTGAACTGGACAGTGAAAACCGCAAAAACATTCTCCGCCTGAACGGTATACCCATGGTTAGCACCATTATTATTCCTCAACCCGGAGCCAATCAGATAAACATTGCCGACGAAGCACGTATGCGCGTGGATCAGATGAAAAAAGACCTGCCTGAAGACGTAAAAGTAGATGTGGTTTTTGATAATACCCGATTTATCCGGGCATCCATTTCTGAAGTTCAATCCACAGTATATGTGGCATTTGCACTGGTTGTCATTATCATTTTTCTTTTCCTTCGGAATTGGCGCGTTACACTCATCCCTGCGCTGGTTATTCCGGTTTCACTTATCGGTTCATTTTTTGTGATGTATTTGGCCGGATTTTCCATCAATGTACTTTCGATGCTCGCCATTGTGCTGGCAGTAGGGCTGGTGGTAGACGATGCCATTGTGGTGACAGAAAATATTTACAAAAAAATAGAATTGGGTATGGAGCCCAAAAAAGCAGCAATAGAAGGCTCAAAAGAGATTTTCTTTGCAGTTGTTTCTACCACTATCACGCTCGTTGCCGTATTTTTCCCCATTGTTTTTCTGGAAGGAATGACCGGTCGTCTTTTTCGTGAATTTAGTATTGTAATTTCGGGCGCGGTCATCATTTCATCGTTCGTAGCTTTGACTTTTACGCCAATGCTCTCATCTAAATTATTGAAAAAGAAAGAAAAGCATAACTGGTTTCAGGAGAAAACTGAACCTTTATTCGAAAAAATGAATTCCGCTTACGAAAACATGCTGAAAAGTTTTATTGGCAGAAAATGGCTGGTTATTCCCATTGTAGTGGTTACCATTGGCCTGATTTTCCTTTTTTGGAACATTATTCCGGCCGAAATGGCTCCCCTGGAAGACCGCTCGCAAGTCATGATTCGAACTTCGGCTCCTGAAGGTGCTACCTATGAATTTGTAAGAGATTATACCGAAAAAATATCCGACATTGCCGATTCGGTTGCTCCGGAGCGCGAGTCGAACGTCACCATCAATCGAAGCGGTTTCGGCATGGTACGGTTTATATTACCCGATTTAAAAGTGCGTGAACGCAGTCAGATGGAAATAGCCGACGAACTGACCAAAGCCGTTCGGTCGCAAACCGCAGCCCGGTCGTTTGTTCAGCAACAATCTTCATTTGGCGGACGCAGGGGCGGAATGCCTATCCAGTACGTGCTGCAGGCTCCCAATATTCAGAAGCTGGAAGAGTTTATTCCGCCATTTATGGATGAGGTAAGCAAAAGTCCCTATTTCCAGATGTCTGATGTGAATCTGAAATTTACAAAACCCGAAACACGCATAGTTATTGACCGGGATAAAGCCGCATTACTTGGCGTAAGCACCCGGGAAATAGGCCAAACGTTGCAATACGCATTGAGCGGACAGCGAATGGGTTATTTCTATATGAACGGAAAACAATATCAGATATTAGCAGAAATAAACCGCCAGCAACGCAACACTCCCCTTGATCTGAAGTCCATTTATATTAAAAATTCGGTCGGACAAATGATTCAACTGGACAATGTAGTGCAACTGGAAGAAACGGTGGCTCCACCCCAATTGTACCGCTACAATCGATTCAACTCAGCCACTATTTCGGCCGGACTGGCTCCCGGATACTCACTCGGGCAGGGCATTGATGAGATGGACCGGATTGCCAAAGCCACTCTCGACGAAACTTTCCGAACGGCACTCGAAGGTGAATCGCGCAATTTCAGGGAAAGTTCATCCAGTTTGCTTTTTGCTTTTGTATTAGCTTTACTACTCATTATCCTGATTTTAGCCGCGCAGTTCGAAAGTTTCAAAGACCCGTTTATAATTATGTTTACAGTTCCTCTGGCTATTGGCGGTGCACTGCTATTCATGTGGATAGCCGGTGTAACGATGAATATTTATAGTCAGATCGGATTGATTATGCTGATTGGACTGGTAGCAAAAAACGGTATTTTAATTGTTGAATTTGCCAATCAGCGCCAAAACGCCGGCATGGATAAGTTTGAAGCCATTCAGGGTGCATCTGTGCTACGCTTACGACCGATTTTGATGACTAGTGCTTCTACCATTTTAGGATTACTGCCGTTGGTTTTTGCTTCGGGCGAAGGGGCCAACGGGAGGATTGCGATGGGTATAGCTGTGGTAGGCGGCATGTTAATTTCCACACTGCTTACGCTTTTTGTGGTGCCGGCCATGTATATGTATATTGCTACAAAGAGGACCAGTCCTAACCTCTAACGGCGAAAAAGTCAGAACTTTGATTTTTTTGATTATTTTGACAACTAAAAAAACGTATTGTTTTTCTCATATATTTATTATTTTACGACTTTATTCTGAATCTTGTTTCATTATACAATCAGGATACTGATTACGCAAAACACACAAATTGATAAAAAGCAAAAAAATCTCACTTCGGGGGGATTTGGGGAGCATTTCTATGAAAAAACTTTTAACTATATTTCTCTATTTTCTCATTCCGTTTATTACTTTTTCGCAAGAAAAAATGGATTTGGGTGAATGTCTGCGCATCGGCCTGGAGCAAAATTTTGATATCCGGCTTTCGAGAAATAACCAGCAAATAACCGACAACAATGCTACTCCGGGCAATGCAGGGATGCTTCCGACAGTAGAATTGAGCAGCAGTTTCAACACCACGGCTGTGAGTGGAAGCGACCAGTTTCCGAAGGATGGAAGCGATAAAACAAGTATTCGCGGTTCACATACCGAAACGCTGAACGCAGGTGCAAACCTTAACTGGATGCTTTTTGAAGGATTCAGAGCGCAAACAAGCTACAAAAAACTTCGGGAACTGCAGCAGATGGGTGAACTGAACACGCAATCCGTTATTGAGAATTTCATTGCCGACCTTTCAGCCGAATACTACAACTTCGTACAGCAAAATATCCGGATGAAAAACCTTCGTTCAGCTGTTCGACTCTCGCGTGAGCGAATGCGAATTGTAGAAGCCCGTTATCAAATCGGGAATATGTCACGGCTGGATTTACAGCAGGCACGGGTGGATTTCAATACCGACAGTTCACGATTGATGCATCAGTACGAATTGCTGAATACTTCACGCATAAAAATGAACGAACTTATGGGAAATCAGGATGTTGACAGGCAATTTCAATCGGCCGACACGGCTATCCTTGTTGTTACCTTGTTGGAAAAAAACGCATTACAGGAAAAAATATATTCCGATAACATTCTGATGAAATTAGCTGAAAAAGAAAAAATAATCAGTGAGCTCGACCTTAAAACGGCCAGAAGTCAAAACTTCCCTTACCTGAGGCTCAATACCGGCTACGGTTTGACTCATTTCAATTACAACCGGGGAAATCTGGACAAACAAAACACGTGGGGACCCAATGTGGGATTGACACTCGGATTCCGTCTATTCGACGGTTTCAATAAAGTGCGGGAGCAAAACAACGCGCGTATTCAGATTGAAAACAGACTGTTAGAAAATGATCAGTTGAAACTTTCGCTCAACAGCCGGTTTACCAATATCTGGCTGGCTTACCGGAATAATATCGAACTGCTTTCGCTTGAAAAAATCAGCCTTGAAAATGCCCGGTTGAATTACGAAATTGCGATGGACAGATACAAACTGGGTGATTTATCCGGCTTACAGCTTCGGGAAGCGCAAAACAATCTGCTGGCAGCCGAAGAACGGCTCGTATCGGCCGAATACAGTGCCAAACTGTATGAAATATCACTGATGCAAATCAGTGGAAAGATTGGGGAATATTTATCTCCTCCAAACCTCCCCGAATGAGAGGTTTTGAGAGTGAAAAAATGAAACTATTTATAATTCCCGATAGCCGCTTTTTGCCTTCTGAAGTTTGGCGGGGCTACTTCATCGGTACTTCTATCAGCAGTATTTCAGCGTCTTGTGAGAGCGCTTTCACCGAAAATTTATCCAAATCCCACATTCCAAAGCCATCGCGCGTATCCAGTTTGGTGCCATTCACTTCCAGTTCGCCGCTCAAAACGAAAGCGTACACTCCGTTTCCGGTTTTTTTTATTTTGTAATCCAGCGAAAAATCCCTGTCAAACTGCGCCAGGTGAAACCAAGCATCCTGATGAAGCCAAACTCCATCGTCATCAGGATTGGGCGATACTATCTGCTGGAAATTATTCCTGCGGTGGTTAATATCGAGAGTAATTTGATCATAACGGGGTGTAACACCTTTTTTATTCGGGAAAACCCAGATCTGAAGGAATTTCACCAGTCGGTCGTTGTTATGATTATATTCACTGTGGTATATACCGGTTCCGGCACTCATCACCTGCACGTCGCCATGACGGATTATCGCCGTATTTCCCATGCTGTCTTTGTGCTCCAAATCGCCCTCCAGCGGTATGCTTACTATTTCCATATCGTTGTGAGGATGCGTACCGAAACCCTGCCCGGCCTGTACGGTATCATCATTCAACACCCGCAGCATTCCGAAATGAACCCGCTCCGGATTGTGATAGCCCGCAAAACTGAAAGTATGATAAGAATTGAGCCAGCCGTGATCGGCATGTCCACGTGTTGAAGCTTTGTGATATATTGTTTTTGTCATTTTTCTATCTCTATTTTTTTTTGATAATACTTTTTGGATTAATATCATTAAAACAACGTTACCAAATATAAGTTGAAAAGTAAAAATTGATAATCAATAAAGATAATTGATACTGTTATTCCCAATCCGCTCTGTAGATTGATTTGAGAATCCTGATTTTTTTGCATATTTTTTATATATTTATCGATATATTTTTTCGTTGAGAAAAATAAAATTTTATCTTTGTAAAAATAATGTATTAATAAACATCATAAAAACCTATTACTATGCCAGCACAAAAGAAAAATGTAATTATTATCGGTGCAGCCGGTCGTGATTTTCACAATTTCAACACGTATTTCAGAGGAAATGAATTGTACAATGTTGTGGCATTCACTGCAGCACAAATTCCGGATATTGATGGTAGGAAATACCCTTCAGAGCTTGCAGGAGACCTATATC
>JAGPGR010000127.1 GCA_018055865.1 Paludibacteraceae bacterium
GTGATTGGTTTAGTGGGATGTTATCAGGGATACAATGCCGGACGGGGAACCGAAAGCGTTGGGGTTGCAGCCAATTCAGCCGTTGTGATTGCTTCACTTTTAGTGCTGGTTGTTGATGTAATTGCAGTACAGGTTACTGATATGTTAGCGAGTTTGTAGTTTATAGTATAAAAAAATGAGCGATATCGAAAATACATTGCAGGACAAGACTTCAGAGCCGGTTGTTGAAATCGACAATACAGTGGAGGATGAGACTTCTGAACCGATTGTTGAAATCGACAATCTTCAGATTTCTTTTGACAATCACGAAGTATTGAAGGATGTTACTTTGAAGCTTTACACAGGCGAAAATCTGGTAGTGCTGGGTAAGTCCGGATCCGGAAAATCGGTGCTCATCAAGTGTATTGTCGGTTTACTGAAATTCGACGGCGGATCAATCCGTGTACTGGGCGAAGACCTGAGGGGAATTAGCAGAAGCCGGTTAAGTGATTTACGGAAGAAAACAGGATTTCTATTTCAGAGTGGCGCTTTGTATGATTCGATGACGGTGAAAGAAAACCTGGAGTTTCCTTTGCGCAGAATACGGAAAAATCTGAGTAAGGATGAAAGGGATGAAAAAATTAATAAAGTGCTGGAAAATGTGGGTTTACCCGACGTGCTGAATAAAATGCCATCGGAATTATCAGGAGGAATGCGAAAACGCATCAGCCTGGCGCGAACGGTGGTTGTAGATCCACTCATCATGCTTTACGATGAACCTACAACAGGACTCGACCCGGTGACGTCAGATGAAATAAGTTTGCTAATCAACGAAGTTCAGGGAAAATACAAAACCTCTTCCATCATTATCACACATGATATTGAATGTGCCCGCGCTACTGCCGACCGGATTATCATGCTGCACGAAGGTGTGATTTATATGGAGGGAAATCTGCAGGATTTCGAAACTTCGAAAGACCCGATGATTAAGGCGTTTTTCAAGTAGAACCAAGGAGCAAGACTGGAAGACTGGAAAACAAGATAAAAGATAGAAGATAAAAGATAGAAGACCCTAAATAGCTGAAAGCTGAGTGCTGAATGCTAAATAAAAGACATTTATGAATCATCCAATTATTATAAAACCCAATAGCAAGTAAAATTATGGATACACATACACAAAGATTTAAAGTTCGTTTAGGACTTTTTATTCTGGGAGGATTAACGCTTTTTGTAATGGCCATATTTATTATCGGTAAACAAAAGAATTTGTTCAATCCTGTTTTCAAGCTACATGCTACTTTTTACAATGTAAGCGGGTTGCAGGTTGGAAACAATATTCGTTTTTCGGGAATAAATGTCGGAACTGTTGACAATATTACTATTGTCGACGATTCGACCGTACTGGTAGATATGCTTATACGACAGGAAATTAAAAAATTTATCAAATCTGACTCGAGAGTATCAGTTGGCTCCGAAGGGCTGATTGGTGACAAGCTAGTGGTTATCACCCAGGGAAGTCCGAATCTTCCGATAGTGACTGAAAATCAACAGCTCGAATCAATTGAACCGGTTGAGATGGACGCTATCATTGCGAGTCTGAAGAAAACAGTGGAAAACACCGAAGTTATAACCAAAGAGGCCGCCGATATGATGCTGAAAATTAACAGTGGAAAAGGAACCCTTGGACGTATTGTTCATGACACTATCATTGCACAAAAGATCAGTAAAAGTATTGACAATTTTGAAAACACTACTGAAGAGCTGGACAGAACGATGACTGCAACGAAATACGGTTTAGCAGAAATTATGCTGAGTCTGAAACTTACTGCTGATAATGCGAAAGGTTCGACTCAGGAACTGGAAGAAATTATGGTAAACTTAAACAATGGAGAGGGAACTATAGGCAGATTTCTTCAGGATACTACCACTTCCAACAATATCGACGAGACTATTATAAACCTGGAAAGCAGTTCCAAAGCCCTGGATGAAAATCTGGAAGCCCTCAAGCATAATATATTCTTCAGAGGATATTTCAAGAAAAAAGCCAAAGAAGACCTGCTGAAGAAAACGGAAGCGGAAGCAGAAGCAAAAAAAGATTCTTTAGAATACTGGAAAATAAAACCGGTTCCCTAACCCTCTGAAGGAAAAAATCCTCTAAATCTCCAGCCCCCATCCCCTTCGGGACTTCCCCCGAAAGGGGGAAGGAAAAGGAATATTTTATTTTTTGGGGAGACTTAGAGAGAGTGCAACAGAGAAACATTTTATTATTGATAGATAAAAACCTGACAGGTGTGAAATACTTGTCAGGTTTTCTGTTGAAATAAGGGCATTCATGCTCTCAGGACATTGCGGTTACAAAAACCACATTGTCCGATGGTTCTTTTACATACTTTACTTAGTTACGCACAATACCGATGAAACGGCAAAGTGCTTGTGCTCAAAGCCGGAAGGTGTGAGGTCTCTCTCTTATTTATTTCCTTGTCCAAACATGATTGAGCGTAAACCGGCGGCTCATACAGGCATCTTCTATTCTTTTGAATTCCAGGTCGTTGTCGTTTATTTCAAAAATATAAATCCCTTCTGTTTTTTCGCATTGCGATACCGGACCTGTAAGCCGCAGTGCATTGCCGCTGACTGAATATCTTCCTTTTTCGGTATCACCATCGTTCATCTTATCTTCGAAAATAAACTCACCGCCGGGCGTAAAAGTCCAGTAAAAATAACCCGTTTGCTGGTAACCGAATTTCCACGTGCCCACTATGGAATTAGCGTTAAACACCGGCGTTTCCCGGGCTTCAGCAGCCCCTTCGTATCCTTTGAGAGCAAATGCGCCGTTGTAAGCATTCTCAAACGCACGTTTCCAGACCGGCACTTTGACACGCAACATTTCGCGATCGGCCTCTATCAGACGAAGGGATTCGCGGTGATGGTCAATGAGGATATTGAAATGTTCGACCAGTGCTTTTGTCTCTGCCAGCTTACGGAACCGGTTAGCCAGGTCTTTTGCATCCTGACTTTTTCCACCGCCTGCACCCTCGGTGATGTTAACCCCGAACACTGTACTGATGGCATCGGAACTCAGCTGAACGGGAGTGCTGCCGGGTATCAAAAACTGCACCTGATGCTCCAAAACCTCTATTTGCATGCTGTTAATCAGTTTCGTTTTCTGGGTGAGCGATTTGTTTTCAAGTTTCAGCACCCAGTCCGACATCTCTGCAATTTCCGATTTGCATTGTTCGAACTGCTCGTCCATAATTTTTTGTAGGGGAATATCGCCTTCGGGCCACATCGGTGGCTGTCCGTACTCTTTGAGTGTCACTGCCGAGCGTCGGATGATGCTGAGCCGCTGATTGTCGGTCATGTCCATCTCACTCAATGCCGACATCAATTGGGATTTTGCTTCCGATACGTACCCGGTTTCCGATGAGCTTAATACTTTTTGTGCCTGTATGCTTACTGCTGCACACAAAACAAGAACTAGGATAATTGATTTTCTCATAGTTTGTTGACATTTGAATAAATGATAATCATTATAGATTACAAAAATACTGTTTCTATTCCACAATTCATACTAAAAATGAAAAGTTCGGAAAGCGCTTGCTTTTCTTTCAATTTCGGAGGGGGAAATATTGTGTCGGGCAGCTACTTTTCTCCAGTCAGAAACCGCTTTTGTAACCTCTTCTTTTATTTTTCCGGCACGTTTGTCGGATAGCAAATAATAAGGGGAAGTACTCATCACCAAATCAATATCCAGCGAATTGTCTTCTTCATCGATGTTAAGTTTCAGACCGGTTCCGGTTTCGTTGGCATTCAGGTCAAATGCCGGAGATAAAGTCCAACCGGCTTTTGTATAAAGAAATCCGTGATTTCTGAGATGATCATCTGTATTGGAAATACAAACAGAAAATAATACCCTTCGGAAGAGTTCCTCTAAATTGGCTGTTACATCAGCACATTCCGATTTAATAAACCGGACTAAATCCAGGTAGCTGACACCACTATCGGCATCATCTCCATCTTTGTGTTGCAATAGCGTCATTGCCGAAGCGAAATGAATCCTCTTTGTATCCTCTGTTCTGTCAAAACGTTGCGATAAATACGTATGATAATGAGAAGTAAGTTTCTTTACAAAGGCATTTGGAACCATAATTTTTGCTTTTATTGCTAATTCGTGAACAACCATTTCCCACAAACCGATATCCGAATCATCTGTTACAGAAGGGAATTTGGCAATCCATTGCCTGCCTTTAGTATCCACTACATCAGCCTTAGGACGAGCTCCCCCCAGTGATGATCCGGGAGCTATCAACTGATTAATCCAATTCAGAGCACTTTCATCCAGTTCATCTGCATTTTCTTCGTATTGTTTCACGGCATGTTCCAGTTCGCGAAGCGAAGTCCACGGAGGCGTGGAAAGACGTTGATCGTTACTGATAAATTCTCCCTCTTCATTTTCTTTGAAACGCAAGCCACCCATGCGGTGGCTGTCGTGTACACCCAACAAAAAATCAATCCCGAACAACGTATGAGGTTCTTTTTTTTCGATTTTGGCTACAAGAATTTCACGACGTTTCATAAGCAATCGTCCCCATCTGTCGGGCGATGAATCGTTGAAAACTCCGAAATTATCTTGGGCAGCCGTGTAATGTAAACCACTGTAAAGCGGCAATTCAGGATCAATGGAGATTCCGGTTTTGAGCCATTCATTATCATACTCAAAAGAATACAAAGCTTTGCCCCTGAGAGATTCGAAATATAACTTTCCTATCAGTTTTGGTGCATCAAACATATACCAATCGGCATACACAAATACTTTATTTGCTCTGTTCTGTTTCATTATTCAAACACGGGTTTTTCAAAATCTCCTTTATCTATCAAATAATCGAAAGCCGATGCACTACTTTTCTTTTTAGGAGCTCTTTTTTTTACTATTAGCCCGGCATCCTGTATGTGCCTGCCTACCGGATCTTTTTCTGCAATCAGGAGCAAATCATCTTCGAGTCGTAAGACAGTCAACACCTGAAGGTAACTTCCCAGAGAAACGGATGGAGAACCAGCTTCAATACTTCCTACAGTTGAAGGGGCAATTCCGGCCCGCTCAGCCATGGAACGAATGGAAAGCTTCCGGCGCAAACGGGCTAACCTGATATTCTCACCAAGAGTAGCCAGAATATTTTTTTGTTTTTGAGAATGGATTGTTCCTTTTGATTTCATAAATTATTGAATTATAAATTTTATAACAATTGATATTTCAGTACAAATGTATATATAACAATTGATATATCATAGATTATGATAAAATAATTCAATTTTCGCATTTTCATTTTTATTTATAAATCAGAAGAATATGAATCTATAGTATCTGGTAGTAAGATAGATATACTTTTTTTCATGAACAGGGGCTTCCGCCCCTTACACCCCGACTTACTTTTTGCCACTAAAACACCAAGACACTGTACAGCATTAAATGAGTAAACTAAATTGGTGGGATTTTGTGCTTTTGTGCCTTTGTGGCTGAATTTGATCCGCTGACTAAAAATTACGATAACTTATCAAATGCATACGTTCATGCGTCAAAAAGCATCGTTCGTACATTCATTAAAAATAGTTGAAGAAATGACACTATCTTTATGCGCGTCAGAATCGGAGAATAGTCCTTCCGCCTGGCTACAGTTCTTTGAAAATCAGACTATCAGCGTTATTCTTTTATAACCATCAGGGCTGCTGAGTGACTGTATCTGTGGTTGCAGATGCGTATATTTCCATCCATTTGCTGGGGGTCATGCCGGTTTCTTCCTTGAAACAGGCGTAGAAACTGGAGTTGGACGCAAAGCCCGACTGCCTGCCGATGCCTTCGATGGATAGTTTGTTTACCGAATTCATTTTCATCAGTTCCATAGCATGATGGATACGCAGTTCGTTTTTCATTTCGCTGAAACTCGTGTTCATGATCATATTGAGGCAGTACTG
>JAGPGR010000128.1 GCA_018055865.1 Paludibacteraceae bacterium
GCAATATCAAAAAACACGAACTGACCCGTCGCGACAAGGAAGAAGACCGTATGAAACACGTACGTATAAATAATGCCAACGTAGAACCGGTATTTTTTGCCTATCCACATCGTGATGATCTGGACGCTATAGTGGCTGAAATTACCAAAAACGTACCTGAATATGATTTTGTGGCAGTACCTGACGGTTTCGGACATTCATTCTGGCTGATTGACGATGTAAATACCATAAAGCAGATTACTGAAATTTTTGCCGAAATTCCTTCGTTATACATTGCCGACGGACATCACCGGAGTGCTGCTGCCGCATTGGTTGGGAATGAAAAACGACTGCAGAATCCAAATCACACCGGTGATGAGGAGTACAACTACTTTATGGCCGTTTGTTTTCCGGACAATCAGTTGAATATCATCGACTACAACCGAACAGTGAAAGATCTGAATGGATTGACTGACGTAGAATTTCTGAAAAAACTGGAAGAAAATTTCGTTGTTCAGAAAAAAGGAACCGAAATCTGCAAACCGGACAAACTACACAATTTCTCACTATATCTTTCGGGCTTTTGGTACTCGCTCACAGCAAAAGAAGGCACTTACAACGACAATGATCCGATCGGTGTGCTGGATGTGACCATTTCGTCCAACCTGATTTTGGATGAGATTCTCGGCATCAAAGACCTTCGGAGCGACAAACGCATTGATTTTGTAGGCGGTATCCGTGGTCTGGCCGAGCTGAAACACCGCGTGGACAGCGGCGAAATGTGCGCAGCACTGGCTCTCTACCCTGTTTCGATGAAGCAACTGATTGACATTGCCGATAGCGGCAACATAATGCCTCCAAAAACGACCTGGTTTGAACCCAAACTTCGCTCAGGCCTGGTAATTCACGAGTTAGTGTAAAATTCCCGGCAAAATGGGTGTAATTCGCACCCAGAAAACAATAAAAACCCTGTTAATTAGTTTATTTTAAGTAATCGGCTAATTCAGGGTTTCTTTTTTATGCTTCGACAAGTAAGTTCATACCTATCTTATTTCCTGCTCATATTCCTTCTTTCGGCTTGTGGAGGCACTAAATCCACGCTCCGAAAAGCTGAACAAAGCTTTCTGAAAGGTGAATATGCTGTGGCGGGCGATTTGTATAACAAAGCCTATTCCCGTATATCATCCAAAGACAAGCCCCTTCGTGCCCAAACAGCTTTCAGACAGGGTGAATGTTATCGATTAATAAATTTCTCACGAGCCGAACAAGTTTATGTGAATGCCGTCCGGAATAAATATCCGGATTCAATCGCATATTTCCGCCTGGCTCAAATGCAGCATAAAAACGGAAAATACCGCGATGCTGCCTCCAATTATACCATTTATCTGAAATCCAAACCCGACGACGAGCTGGCAATCAACGGATTGAAAGCCGTAAGAAGTATCGACAGCCTGAAAAATAATCCCACCCGATACAACATTGGCCGTGAAAAAAGTTTTAATGCAGCCCGAAGTTCGTCGTTTAGCCCGGCATTTTCGGGCGCCGAAGCCGATGTGTTGATATTCACTTCCAACCGGAAAGTGAACAAGAAAGATAACTCACAAAAAAAAAATACGGTAAGCGGACAGCCCAACAACCATCTTTTTTCCGTGAAAAAAAACAGCCAGGGGAAATGGGAAAAACCGGAAGTGCTTGAAGGGGAAGTTACTACCAAAAACGACGAAGGAATTGCTTCCGTTTCCACAGATGGTAGCACCCTGTATTTTACCCGTTCTCTGACTGAGGACAACAAAGGCGAAGGAGCTATGATTTTCATTTCAAGCCGTACCGGCGGTTCGTGGGGTTCCCCGCAAAGCATTACGCTCTTCAACGATAGCAGCATTTCGGTAGCTCATCCGGCCATTTCACCCGATGGCAGTATGCTCTATTTTGCTTCCGATGCACCCGGCGGATATGGCGGCAAAGATATCTGGCGAGCCAAACTGGAAGGAGGAAAAGCGGAATTTGTAGAAAATGCCGGATCTGAAATCAATACCCCGGGCGACGAAATGTTTCCCACGTTCAAGCCCGACGGTACTTTATTCTATTCGTCCGACGGAAAACCCGGAATAGGCGGGCTTGATATTTTCAAAGCCGAATTAAAGCTTAAAAAAGACAGTACTCAAGGGTGGGAAGTTACAAACATGGGCATACCACTTAATTCCAGCGCAGATGATTTCGGGATGACGTTTGCAGGAGATTCCGAAAAGGGATACTTTTCGAGTAACAGAAACGAAACACGCGGTTATGATGCACTGTGGAGTTTTGTATTGCCGCAACTGGCGTATGTGCTCGAAGGGAAAATCCTTGCCCGAAGCGGAAGCCCTGCTACTGAAGCCAGAATCAACATTGTGGGCAGCGACGGCGAAAGCGCACGTATCACGGCCAAGGGCGACGGCAGTTACCGGTTCAGTCTGAAAAAAGATGTCAATTATTTGCTGCAGGCATCTGCACGAGATTTTCTGAATCAAAGAGACAGCATTTCTACCTACAACATCAATGCGAAAGAAAGCCAGACATTTACACGCAATTTCAGCCTCACACCTACATTCGAATCAGTAAAAATCGACAATATTTATTATGATTTTGACAAAGCAACGCTGCGACCCGAGTCCAAAGAAGGGCTGGATGCATTGATTGCCATGATGAACGAGAACCCGAATATCACAATAGAAATGAGCGCTCACACCGATTACAAAGGAAACGATGAATACAACCGCGACTTATCGGCCCGCCGTGCCAGGTCTGTCATTGACTACCTGATTGTGGCCGGCATTGATGCTGCCAGGCTTACAGCCGTTGGTTACGGTGAGGTGAAACCATTTGTGATGGATGCCGCAACAGCCCAACTGTATAATTTTCTGCCACAGGGCACCGCACTGACTGAAGAGTATATCCTCACATTGCCTGCTGAACAACAGGAAATTGCCAATCAGATCAACCGCCGGACTGAGTTTATTATTCTTTCTACTACTTATAATATGTATTGAGAGATTTTTATTACCTAAAAATTCGGGATTTCTGAATCATTATTCTCTTCTCAGTATTTTTTTTTCATTTTGCTCATTCCTCTTTTTTCCCTAATTTTGCAATTCATCAATTCTCTTATGAAAGAATATTTAAACCTGCTGCAACGTATCCTCGACGAGGGTGTAAAAAAAGAAGACCGCACCGGAACGGGAACCATCAGCTTGTTCGGACACCAGATGCGCTTCAATATGGACGAAGGTTTTCCATGTCTGACAACCAAAAAACTGCATTTAAAATCCATTATTCACGAATTACTCTGGTTTCTGAATGGCGATACCAATGTGAAATACCTGCAAGACAACGGTGTAAGGATATGGAACGAATGGGCGGATGAAAAAGGCGATCTGGGACATATATATGGCTACCAGTGGCGATCGTGGCCCGATTATAACGGTGGACAAATTGATCAGATAAGCCAGGCGGTAGAAACCATCAAAAACAATCCGGATTCACGACGCATAATAGTAAGCGCCTGGAATGTAGCCGATTTGCCCAACATGAACCTGCCTCCCTGTCATGCCTTTTTCCAATTTTACGTGGCAGATGGCCGGTTAAGTCTGCAACTTTATCAGCGCAGTGCCGATGCATTTCTCGGCGTACCATTCAACATTGCTTCTTATGCCCTCCTTCTGCAGATGATGGCGCAGGTGACCGGCCTGAAAACCGGGGATTTTGTACATACACTGGGCGATGCTCACATCTATCTCAATCATCTGGAGCAGGTGAAACTTCAGCTTTCGCGGGAGCTGCGCCCCCGACCTACAATGTTAATTAATCCAAATATTCAAGATATTTTCGGGTTTCAGTTCAGCGATTTCGAATTGACAGAT
This sequence comes from Paludibacteraceae bacterium, assembly GCA_018055865.1. Classification (GTDB taxonomy): domain Bacteria; phylum Bacteroidota; class Bacteroidia; order Bacteroidales; family Paludibacteraceae; genus UPXZ01. The sequence goes on from JAGPGR010000128.1 coordinate 3,879, forward strand.
TACGATCCACATCCACACATAAAAGGGGTGGTTGCAGTTTAATATTTCTGCCTGAAAAAATTCAAATCAGATTTAACTTTTTCCATGCAAATAATCCGGTTGGTATATTCACTTTTTTGTGTATCTTTGCATGTTTTTGTAAAGTCAAAAAGAATGACAATTTATTACCACAATTAAAATAATTATGTCAAAAATTTCGATTATTGCTGCCGTAGCTGACAATTTCGCAATCGGCAAAAGCAACAAACTACCCTGGCATTTACCGGCAGATCTGAAGCATTTCAAGCAACTAACCACCGGACACGCCGTTGTAATGGGAAAACGCACTTTCGAAAGTTTACCCAACGGTCCTCTCCCCAACCGGAAAAACATCGTTCTCACCTCCATTCCCGAAGGAAATTACAGCAAATACTTCGAAGCCACTTCACTGCGTGACGCCGTAGATCTTTGCGACAAAGAAGATGAAGTTTTCATTATCGGCGGAGCTTCGCTTTTTAAGCAGGCATTGACATTCCCGGGCGTTGACACCATGTTCATTACATGGGTTCACGACGAATTTCAGGCAGATGTATTTTTCCCAAAATTCAGCTCAAAAGATTGGGAACTGTTATCGTGTGAGAAGCACGAAGCTGACGAAAAACATGCCTATGCTTATTCTTTTTGCGAATATGTGAGAAAAAAGAAATAGAAAAATCATTTTTTTATCAGAAAAACAGTTCATCCATGGTGAGCTGTTTTTCTTTTTTAGATAAATGTCATTAAATATTACTATTTTATATTCATTTTGTTTTGAAAATCAAATAATAATAGTAATTTTGCACACATTATTTTCAAATAACAAACAAATGTACACATGAGCTATTTTATTAAACCTCAAAATTACACACCCATTCTTGATCCACAACAGACAGAATTGGGAATACAAAAAATAAAAGATTTTTTTCAAGCCAATTTATCGGCCGAATTACGACTTCGAAGAGTTACAGCGCCTCTTTTTGTATTGCGCGGCACGGGGCTGAACGACGACCTGAACGGAGTGGAGCGACCCGTGAATTTTGCCATCAAAGACATGAACGACGATAGGGCCGAGGTGGTTCATTCGCTTGCCAAATGGAAGCGCGTAACGCTGGCTGATTACCAGATACGCGATGGTTTCGGCATATACACCGACATGAATGCTATTCGTGCCGACGAGGAACTTGGCAACATTCATTCACTCTATGTGGATCAATGGGACTGGGAGCAGGTTATTACGGAACAGGACCGGAATATAGGATTTCTGAAAAAAATTGTAAGAAAAATATACGCTGCTTTTCTCCGGACGGAATACCTGGTAAGCGAAAGTTTTCCGGAAATAAATCCGATATTACCCGAAGATATTTCGTTTATTCATGCCGAAGAACTTTGTCAGCTTTACCCAACACTCACCCCCAAAGAACGGGAATATGAGATTACAAAAAAACACAAAGCGGTTTTCCTTATCGGAATCGGCGGCAAACTGAGCGACGGCCAAAAGCACGACGGACGCGCACCCGACTATGACGACTGGACTACTCCCGGCGAAGACGGTCTACCCGGACTGAACGGTGACATTCTGCTATGGAACAGCGTGTTGGATATTCCGTTCGAAGTGTCGTCCATGGGAATCAGAGTGGATAAAAAAGCACTGCAGCACCAACTCCGACTGACCGGAAAAGAAGACCGGATGGAACTTTATTTCCACAGGCGACTGATGAACGATACACTCCCTCTCTCCATCGGAGGCGGAATCGGTCAATCGCGGCTTTGCATGTTTTTCCTGCGCAAAGCTCATATAGGTGAAATTCAGGCAAGTATATGGCCCGCCGATATGAAGGATGAGTGTAAAAAAGATAATATTCATTTGATTTAGAGGAAGTGGTAAGATGGACGTGTCAAGAATTGTTAATAAATTGATATTATGGTTGTTTACCAAATTTTATCGGAATTTACAATTTTTCACACATTAAAAGATTTCCATATACATTACAAAATCCGCCAGACGTCAATCAAATCCCTGAATGAGAGTAGTTTCATTC
>JAGPGR010000129.1 GCA_018055865.1 Paludibacteraceae bacterium
TTCGTTGAACGTTTTGCCAGTCACAGCAGCCATACACCCTATCAGATCACCCCGTTTGTTGGCAATATTCTCAGCAGCCCGATGTAATACCAGGTTGCGTTTGGCGAGGATGGTTTTGCGCCAGCCTGATTGATCTTTCCCTGTTATTGAAATGACATCTTTCATTTGTTCAGCCGATACTGTACTTACCTCGCATACAAGCACTTTACTATCCTGACTGCGGTCGTAATATTTCTTTTTGTTGTTAGTGGTAAATTCCTTTTCACCCACTTGTGCCGGAATTTGATAAGGTTTGTCGGTTTCGGATTTCATCCATTTTCTCCGGATTTCATTCACCCACTTCCGGTTTACACTCAAATCGAAATCCGTGTCGGGCTCATTCTTAAAAGTATCCATTTCTTTGACGGGTTCCTGAGGTAAATTCCGGTTTTGTTTCCGTTTTGGGGTTGTTTCTACCGTATCCTTTATAGCCATTGCTTCCTCAAACTGCTTTTTCAGGAAATTCCACTCCTTACTTCCTTCTTTCAGATTAAAGGAATAGGTCAGGAAGTTGTCCTTTCCGGTATTTTCGTCCATACGACGTACCAGATACGAAACCGCATTAAGGAAATGTTCGTCGTTTACTACTGGTGTGTAAAGGATTATTTGTTTGTCGAGACTGCGCATCACACGTGGTAGGTGGTTGGCCATGCCTTCGAGCATTTCAAAAGTGACATATTCATCCACCTGATTCTTTTTGGCGAGCAGATATGCGTAACCGATGGTAAAGAAATTATGTGAAGCAACACCAACGTGTATCGCTTTTGCATTTTCGGGCAATAAAGCCACGTCGAGCACTTTAAGGTAATTGGCATCCACTTTTATTTTGGTATCGTAAATTGGATTTTCCCACCCGCGAAGCGACGACATGATGGATTCCATGGCCAGATTGGCACCTTTAACCAATCGCATTTTAATGGGAGCTCCACCTTCTGCAAATCTCTTTCGGCCAAAAGCATACAGTTCGTCCTGCAATATGCGGGCATCCGGAAGATATGCCTGGATTACAATTCCGGCTGTCAGATTTCTGAAACGCGGCTCTGAAAGTACGGTTATAAAAACATCGAGAGTAAGTTCTGCATCCTTATACTCTTCCATGTCCAGGTTTACAAATTTATTGGACAACACTCCTTTTTCATCTTTAAACGGAAAATCCATGGCTTGTTGGTAAAGATTTCCCATCAAATCACAGAGTTCTCTTTTACAATTATCGTAGTTCAGGGGATTAATTTGTGCATAAATTCCTGAAAGTTTTACGGAAATATAGTTGATGCGCGGGTCTTTCAGTGCTTCCAGATAATGTTGGTATCGTTTTTCGGCTTCGCCGTCGCCAAGCACCACTTCACCAAGTAAGTTCACATTTTGCCCTATTTTCTGTTTATTCCGTTCGTCCAGGTGCCTGTTGAGCAGGTCGGGACGTTCGTTGATAATAATGGCGCTGGTGTAATCGCGCAGGTATTTCTTAAAAACGGGTACTGCAATTCCCGGAAAGTGATAGCCGACTGTATTGAAGAGCTGCAGCATGGCTTTTTCGAGGGAGGTGAAAAAATCCGGAGTTCCATACTCTTTGAGCAGTAAACGAATTCTTTTTGCCAGTTTTCTGTTGTTGCGAATTTGTGATGTTTCGTCCAACATCTTGGTCATTAATACTTTATCATTCGGATTCTGAACCAAAGCAGCATATTTGGTCTGCTCTTTTCGTTCTTGTTTCCGGATTTCGTTCAGCGCTTTGGACATAAAATTGCTTGCCCAATCAATTACTTCGGATGTTTTAATGTTTTCCATGTATGGTTAATTATTTTAAGATTTAATTGAAATATTCCTGATGGAGAAAAAAATATTTTCATTCCGGTATCGGTCTGTACTTGTTTTTCAGTTTTTCGATATATAAAATACGGTTTAAAATTGACCTTATTTTTCGATAATTATGATGATGTAAAAATACAAAAAAAACTTTTGAAAAATTGAAAAGAAAAGAATATTTATTGCATGAATATTTTTTCATCTTACTTCAAACGATTTTTTGACAAAAAAAAAGAGTATTGGATTTTCAATACCCATTTTAAGAAATAAAAAAGTTACATTTTCAACTTAAATTTTGTGTTGAAAATTCAGAAAGCAAGTACAAACTGTGCCAATCTTACATCCAGTTCATCCATCTGATCCATCCGAACAAAGGACACGCAAGCGCGAAGTCCGTTGGGATTTTCGCTGCCGGTAATGGCCAGCGAAATGGCACTGATACCAAAATATAGAAATTTCTTCATCAGCTCACCGCTTGTAAGTCCGGGATAGGCAATGGTAAAATAGAATCCATCGGCCAGATCGCGCTCATTGTCGTTGTAAACGATATAAAAGCCGTGTTTCAGAAAAATTTCTTTCATTCGTTTGGCTTTTTCGCCGTAGTGATGGAGTGGTTCTACAAAATTTATTTTCCTGTCGTTTACGGCTTTGAGCATCGAGGCGAGAGCGTATTGTGCTGAGTGTGAGGTGCCTGCAGTAGTGGCATACAGTACGCCGTAAGGGATAAATCGTCCCATCGTATCGGATGGAAAATAGTTCTTCAGATTGGGGTAACTGCGTGTATAAGCTTCACGGCTGAAAACGAGCATGGCAATGCGCTGCCCTGCGTAACTGAAAATCTTGGAAGCAGACAGTATCAAGATATAATTATTGGTATACCGTGCTACGGTGGGCTGAAAAGGTGCTTCGTTGGGCAGTCCGTACTGTTCTCTGAAATCCATTCCGAAATAGGCCAAATCTTCAATCACTATTACATCGTATTTCCCTGCCAATTCGCCGATTGCTTTAAGTTCTTCTTCCGAAAAACAACACCAGGTCGGATTATTGGGTGATGAATAACAAATGGAACAAATATTGCCTTCAGACAGAAATTCTTCCAGTTTTCCCCGAAGTTTACCGCCTCTGAAGTGTTGAAAATCAAATGCTTTGAAAGGCAATCCCAGCAAATTCAGTTGCGATTTCTGCACCGGAAATCCCGGATCGATGAAAAGCGTATAAGGTTTGTCGGGATTTGTTCGGGCTGCAGTGAGCAGTGCCGCAAAACTTCCCTGCATGCCGCCAACAGTTGGGATGCAATACGTTGGCTCGGTTTCGATGTTCATGAACGAGCGTATAAAACGGGCTATTTCTTCCTTGGCAAACGGAATTCCTTCAATGTTAGGATAAATGGAGGCTAAACCTTTTTCTAAGGCTGCTTTTTCGGCTTCAATGCCAATCTGCGATGCCGGAAGACCGGGAACTCCCATTTCCATGTGGATAAATTCGACCCCACTCTGCTGCTCTATTTGCGAAACCAGTTTTCCTACCTGACGGATGGAAAGTTGATTGATATCGTCAGTTCCGAATTGTGCGAAAAGCTCGTCGACAAGTTGTTTTGAAATCATAATATTATTTTAAAATCCATTTTTTCACATTTCTCAGTGTTGTCCCTTTAATTTCTGAATTTATAGCATTGGGACCCACGTAATATCGTAGATGCAATTCCCTTGCACGAGATATTTTCCGGAGTATATCATCATTTATTGGATGAGTCATCTGGATGGTTTTCTTGTTTACGACATCATAACCTGTAACTACTGCTATTTTTGTTGAGTCCGATTGCATAATTTCTTGCTTTTCTTCGTTGATTTTTTTTGTGTTGTATTGATTCTGATAAGATACCGGAAAAGTTATAACATCTTCATCTGCAACAATATACATTTTATCATCCAAGTCAAAACTTTCAACCGGTAGTGTAATTACATCATACAGTGTGTATTTGGTAATATTATTTATGTCTGTTTCTTTCAGAAAAGTAATTTTTTGCGTGTAAGATTGTTCATATCTATGATTAGACACAAAATATGCATCGTAAGTTACCTTTCGGATTTTCATTATCCGGTCATTTTCTACAAATACTCCATTTCGAAGATTTACACAACCTGTAACTGATAGCAAAGTGAATGCAAATAAAAATATCCTGTATTTCATTATCAATGTAAATTAATTATTGATTTGATTGATTGAATTATTATTAACAGACTAAAAGGTAAATGAAAAGAAACTACTTCCTCCTGTCTACTACGCGGACAGCTTTTCCTTCACTTCGTGCTATGGTTTTCGGCTCAACCAACGTCACTTTCACACTCAAACCAATGGAACTATTCAACGCATGTTCGATACGTTTTGTTAAATTCTGAAGGTCTTTAATCGTGTCAGTGAGTTTGCTTTCATCCAGTTCTACCTGTAGTTCGAGTGTATCCAGGTTATTGTGCCTGTCCACATAAAGCATGTAGTGAGCCGATGTTTCGCCCATTTCGAGCAGTACGTGTTCTATTTGCGACGGGAACAAATTCACTCCCCGGATAATCAACATATCGTCACTTCGTCCGGTAATTTTCTTCATGCGTACAAGCGTACGTCCACACTGGCATTTTTCGTAGAAAAGTGTCGAAAGGTCGCGCGTATTGTAACGTATCAGCGGAATGCCCTCTTTGGTAAGCGTGGTGAACACCAACTCTCCTTCCATACCATACGGCACAGGTTCTTTGGTGTCAGGATGGACTATTTCGGGGAAAAAATGATCTTCGTTGACATGCAGTCCGCAGTGAAATTCACAATCATTGGAAACTCCCGGACCCATAATTTCGCTCAATCCATAAATATCATATGCGTGAATTCCCCATTTTCGTTCCAGTTCGTGTCTCATGTTTTCTGTCCATGGCTCAGCTCCAAACACCCCTTTTTTTACCTTCATATCTTTCAGCGAATAGCCGTGTTCGGCCATAGCATCAGCTAAATGTAATGCATAAGACGGTGTACAGGCCAGCGCTGTGACACCGTAATCTGCCATAAGTTGAAGCTGACGGCGCGTATTTCCCCCTGAAATTGGAATAACCGATGCGCCCACTTCTTCAGCCCCGTAATGTGCTCCAAGTCCTCCGGTAAATAATCCGTAGCCGTAAGCAACCTGCATAATATCATCCGAACCTATTCCGCACATGGTAAAACATCTCGCTACCACTTCTTTCCAGACTTCGAGGTCATTTCGGGTATATCCAACTGTCGTAGGTTTTCCGGTTGTACCGCTTGAAGCGTGCACCCGAACAATGTCTTTCATCGGTACAGCAAAAAGGCCAAACGGATAATTATCGCGCAAATCCTGCTTACTGGTAAATGGTAATTTTACGATGTCTTCAATAGTCTTGATATCAGCAGGTTTTACTCCTGCTTCATTCATTTTTTTTCTATAGAATGCCACATTCGTGTAAGCGTGTTCAACGAGTTTGCAAAATCTTTCGCTCTGCAGTTGATGCATCTGCTCACGCGACATACATTCTATTTCTTTATTCCAAATCATAAGCCCCAATAAATCTCCCCGAAGGGGTGAATATTTAATAGTTTCGGTAATTGTTTGTATTATTTAATGTGGAATTACAGCCCTCACTTCGTGGAGTTTAACGGGGCAAGTTCTTCTTCGCTGATGGAAATCAGGTTGTTCTCTTTGATCACTTCCACAGCTTTCTCTCGGTTGTCTGTTCGGAATACCACGATGGATTTACTTCCAAAACTGAAGGCATACACATATTCCATACTAATACCTGCTTCAGCAAAATGGTGTAAAATGCGGTAAAGCGAACCAGGTTCGGGATCCATTTCGAGCGAGAGCACATCGTGAATACGTACAGTAAAATGTTTTTCACGAAGTTTGTCCAGCGCTTTCTGAGGATCAGAAACGAGCAGGCGTAGAATGCCGTAATCACTTGTATCGGCAACGGTAAGCGCCGCTATATTAATATTGTTCTGTGCAAGCACCAACAGTATATCGTTGAGATTACCGGGCTTGTTCTCCATAAATACGGATAATTGGCGAATTGTCATGGTTTAT
>JAGPGR010000130.1 GCA_018055865.1 Paludibacteraceae bacterium
ACAAATTGGTTCTATTTTTTTGCAAAAATACTCTAAAATAACGTCTTACTAAACAAATTTGAAGTAATTTTGTTTTGAATACTTTTTAAGAAAACAATCTTAATTATTTGAATGAAATTTTATAATTATTTTATTATTCCCCATTTAGGGGGTTAGGGGGCAAAAATGTTACTTAGAAACGATATAGAAATTATGGCTCCGGCCGGTTCCTGGGAAAGTCTGGCGGCTGCCATTCATGCCGGAGCCAATTCGGTGTATTTTGGCATCGAAAAGCTGAATATGCGCAGCAAATCCAGCAGTAATTTCACTACCGAAGATTTGAAAAAAATAGTTCAGATTTGTCATGAAAACAACGTTAACAGCTACCTGACAGTCAATACTATACTTTATGATGATGATATTAGGCTGATGCATCAGATAGTGGATACTGCCAAAGAAGCGGGTGTAACAGCTATTATTGCTTCGGATGTAGCTGCAATGATGTATGCTTCGAGTGTTGGCGTGGAGGTTCATCTTTCTGTTCAAACCAACATTACCAATGTGGATGCACTGAAATTTTATGCTCAGTTTGCCGACGTGGTAGTACTTGCGCGCGAATTGAATTTGAAACAGGTAGCCGAAATACATAAAGCTATAGTGGAACAAAATATCATAGGGAAAAACGGCAAATTGATCCGGATTGAAATGTTTTGCCACGGTGCGCTTTGTATGGCTGTATCGGGTAAATGCTACCTGAGTCTACACGAGAAAAATCTGTCGGCTAACCGCGGTGAATGCAACCAAATATGCCGACGTGGATATACCGTGAAGGACAAAGACAGCGAAATTGAACTTGAAATTGACAACGAATATATCATGTCGCCCAAGGACTTGAAAACCATCGGATTTCTGGATGAAATGATTGAAGCAGGGGTTCGTGTTTTTAAAATTGAGGGACGTGCCCGCGGACCTGAATATGTAAAATCAGTGGTTACCTGTTATAGCGAAGCAGTGGATGCGGTGTTGAAAAATGAATTTTCAGATGATAAAATAAACGACTGGAACGAACGGCTCAGCCGGGTTTTCAATCGTGGTTTCTGGAACGGTTATTATCTGGGTCAACGATTGGGCGAATGGAGCCGCAATTATGGTTCCGAAGCCACTCACCGCAAAATTTATATAGGTAAAATTACTAATTATTTTGCAAAAATTGGCGTTGCAGAAGTACTACTGGAAGCTCAAAGTCTGCAAGTGGGCGACGAAATACTTATTACGGGCGAAACAACCGGTGCTTATGAGGATATTGTGGAAGAAATCCGCCTTGAATTGGAACCGGTAAAAAAAGTGGAAAAAGGTGCTTTATTTTCTATCAAAACCAAAGAACTGGTACGCCGAAATGATAAAGTATTCAAAATTGTAAAGGCTCCTGAAATTAAAAACAAACAATAGTTTTTTTATATCAAATTATCACTATATCAGGTCTTAATCTTTCTATATTTTCTACAAAACTTACCGTTTCCACAGGCATAACAATTTGTATCTTATTCAATCCGTAATGAATTTCCAAACGATGGGGCGAATTTTCCGGTTCGCCTTTTTGTTTGTCCTTAATAATAATTTTCCGGAGAGAACGAATGGGAATTTCCTTACACGTGTAAAAACCATATTTAATTTTAATTATTTGGTTTTCAATCATATAATGAAAATTCAATAAAAAATAAAGTATTACTCCTTCCAGTATAATATACGGCAAAATCAACCAGATTGACTTCTTAAAGATAATCATCGCTACCACTGCAACAATGATGGCGACTGTTAAAATTAGTATTTCAGTTAGTTTATTTCCTTTGTAGTAAATTTTCATAAAACAAATTCGCTAAATTCGTATTAATTCTTGTAATTTGTGAGCTTTTACGACATTTCAAGCATACGCAAAATAGGTTTTACCGCCTTTTCACGCAATTCTTCATCTATCAAAATTTCCGGTTTTTCGTCGCGCAAACACAAATAAAGTTTCTCTATCGTATTCATACGCATAAATACACATTCGTTGCAGGCACAGGTTTTACCTTCAATTTCGGGCGGAACCGGAATGAATGTTTTGTCCGGATTGGCTTTGGTCATCTGATGCAGAATACCGCTTTCGGTCACTACCAAAAATTTATTTTTGTCCGAATTGGTTACATAATTCAGTAATCCTTGCGTAGAACCCACATAATCTGCCATTTTCAAAATCACACTTTTACATTCAGGGTGAGCTACAATTTCAGCATCGGTATTTTCAGCTTTCAAATCGAGTAATTTTTCTAGTGAAAACTGTTCATGAACATGACAGGCACCATCCCAAAGCAACATATTACGTCCTGTGACACTGTTTATGTAATTTCCAAGATTTTTATCCGGACCAAAAATTAGTTTTGCATCCTTCGGAAACTGATCTACTATTTTTTTGGCATTGGTTGAAGTTACCACCACATCGGTCAGCGCTTTGACGGCTGCTGTGGTATTCACGTATGAAATAACGGTGTGATCGGGATGTGCTTTTACAAATTCTTCAAATTTATCAGCCGGACAGCTATCTGCCAATGAACATCCGGCGTCGGCATCGGGTATCAACACTTTCTTTTCGGGTGAAAGTATTTTGGCAGTTTCGCCCATAAAATGCACACCGCAAAGCACTATAATATCAGCATCGGTTTTCGCAGCTCGTTGCGCCAATGCCAGACTGTCGCCCACTACATCTGCAATATCCTGAATATCAGCAGTTTGATAATAATGAGCCATAATAATGGCATTTTTCTCTTTTCTGAGTCGCTTTATTTCGTCTATAAAATTTTGTTTTTCCATTTTTTGGAGAGAATTTTCAAATCTATATTATTATAATATTTTCAAATTTTTAAAATAACTTTTTAAAGATAATGATAGGCTGTTGATATGGTTGAAAAAAAAAGAAAGAAAAAGTTGTTTATTAAGTTATTAAAATATCTGACGTACTCTTTCAACACTTCTGATTTTGAAAAGTTTCTCTTTTACAGTTTTTTATGAACTTTATCAACAGGCTGTTGAAAACCGTTTTGTTTATATTTTTTTTCCAATTCAGGACTGATAACTCTTCATTTTTACGTTCAAATCTTTCTTTAAAATTTATTCTAACTAATTTGGTTTTTTGAAAAATACACCTATTACACGTAAAGTTTTTAATATCCAAATTAAATTGTAATATTTCTTTCAAGACTTTTCATGAAGTTTTCAACAACTGATTAAACACTTTTCAGGAATACACCATATTAATAAGTTTTAGCCTCCAGGAGTTTGGAAATAAGTCACTTAGCACACAAATAGCTTTGTATTGAAATCCCGGAATAACGCGTGATTTCATTTTTTTACGTTCTACTTGTTTTACTATTTCCCGGGCTATTGCCTCCGGTTTCATCCCATGTTGTTCGTCGTGTTCCATTTTCTTCACTCCCACTTTCATCCTTTTATTGTATACTGAATTTTCATTTTCAGATGCTGATGTAAATTTTCTGGAATGAGTAAAATCGGTTTTAGTATCGCCCGGAAGTACCGTACAACACTGAATGCCAAAGGGTTTTACTTCCATGGCCAGTGCTTCGGTCAGTATCTGCAAAGCGGCTTTTCCGGCACTGTAAAAAGCCTGAAAAGGAATGGGAATAACGCCCGCAACCGAAGTTGTAACAATAATTTTGCCATGTCCCTGACTTCTGAAAACGGGCAGACAAGCCTGAATAACCTTCAATGAGCCGAAAAAATTGGTTTCCAGCTGCTCTTTGGCTTCTTCGGAACTCGTATCTTCAATGGCACCCGCAAGTCCGTTGCCGGCGTTATTTATCAGGGCATAAAGTTCGCCGTTTTGGCTTACAATTTTCTGAATTGCAATTTTTACGCTCGCCTCATCGTTCACATCCAGCATAAGTGGAATAATTTCGCCGCCTGCTTCCGATATTTGAGCCTCTCCCCCGCCCCGCCGCGATCCTGAATACACCCTGTACCCTTTTTTCATCAATAATTGAGCCGTTGCAAGACCTATGCCGGCGCTTCCGCCTGTAAGAAGAATGGTTTTCATTTTTTTCGGAATTGAAATTAGTAATAATAACTGCAAAATTACTTATTTTCAGGGAAATAATCCTTATTTTTGCTCTGAGATTGTCAACATCTTGTCAGTTGGCAATCGGTAATTTATTCACTCTCAATGAGAATTTTAGTAACAGGAGCTAATGGTCTGCTCGGTCATCATGTGGTGATGGAGCTGCTCGAACGCAACGAGCAGGTCAGCATCATTGTACGGAGTACTGCGAATATTTATTTCAATTTGCAGCGGGTTCATATTTTTAAAGGTGATTTTACCGATTATGAAACCCTGAAAAAAGCTGCCAATGGGTGCGATGCTGTGATACATGCCGCTGCCGTTACTGTTACCCATTTACTGCATTATTCCGACTACGAAAAGGTGAATGTGCGCGGATCGGCCAATGTACTCCGGGTCTGTGATGAACTTGGTATCAACAACATTGTTTTTATAAGTTCTTCCAACACAATAGGTTACGGAACGTCCGAAAATCCGGCGAACGAGCACTCTCCTATTAAGTTTCCATTTACCAATTCACATTATGCCCAAAGCAAATTGGCTGCCGAGCAATTATTTTTCGAAGCCTCGCATCAACCGGATAAACATATAATCATTATCAATTCCTGTTTTCTGATTGGCGGATATGATACCAAAAACAGTTCCGGAAGGTTAGTAAAGATGGGTTATAAAAAACCGGTTCTTTTCATTCCCCGGGGAGGAAAAAATTTTGTTCCGGCCAAATCTGTTGCCCGGGCAGCTTTTAATGCCCTGAAAAATGGAAATAACGGTGAAAAATACCTCGTTTGCGGCGAAAATCTGAGTTTCAGGCAATTTTTCGATAGACAAAAAACCATTGGTAATTACGGGCAAAAAACGATTGAAGTACCCGACTGGATTATGCTAATAAGTGGCAGATTAGGGGATTTACTGAGAAAAATGGGTATAAAAACGGATGTAAGCACTTCAAATGTGAGGCAGCTTTTGGTTCGCGAATATTATTCCGGTGAAAAAGCCTTGAAAGCCCTGAAGTTTAGTTCAGAAAACTTGGAAAATGCGATTAGTGACGCAATTGACTGGATAGAAAAAGGAAAATAGGTATAAATTTTGTATAGATCTAAGTGTAATGTTTAAATTTCAACAGTTATGAAAAAAGTGATTTATTTTTCTGTTTTCAATTTAATATTGTTGTTTGCGATATCCTGTGGAACCAAAAAAACAGCAGCTCAGTTATCGGAGCAAAAGAGAATTTTGGTAGAAAAGATTGAAAATCAACAATTTAAATTTATTGCCAACTATGCAATTCCCCGTGGGAATTTTCAGCCCCGTTATCTGACTTCTGTATATGACGTAAAAGTGACCAGAGACACAGTTTATTCACATTTACCTTATTTTGGGGTAGCTTATCAGGCTCCCTGGAATCCATCCGAATCACCGTTAATTTTCAACAGCACCAGATTCGATTATACTGTAAGAGAAGGAAACAAGCGGGGCAGCTGGATTGTGAACATTAGCATACACGACAGGATGAATCCGATGATGTATATTTTTACAATCTGGGATAACGGAAGCGGTGATTTGGTTGTGTGGGATTCGTCCAGACAATCCATTTCTTTCAGGGGTGATGTTGAGCTAACACCTTAAGTTGAGCGAAGATTCAGTCCGTTAAGCAGTTCGAAATATATGCCTATTCCCTGTCCGATTTCAGTTGATGTGATATATTCATCAGCTGTATGTGAGCGGGCGGATTCTCCAGGTCCGATTTTTACACTCGGGAATGGCATTAGAGCCTGATCTGAAAGGGTGGGAGAGCCGATGATTTTTATGCCCAACTTGTTGGCAATG
>JAGPGR010000131.1 GCA_018055865.1 Paludibacteraceae bacterium
CTTTACGTGTGTTCGAAGAGCAGGCCGAAGAAATTAAAGAATTACTGTCAGAAATCAATGCTCTGTCACCCGAAAAAGTGAAGCTTTCCGAAATTGAGTCAGATAAAGTGAAACAGGAGGCAGCGAATCCGGAAGATACGAACGTAGAAGTTATTAAGGAAGGCACTGCACAGGCAGATGAAGCAACAGAAGAAATTTCTGAAAAAACAGAAACTACAGACGAAAGAAACGAGGTGACAAAACCCGACAATATAGAACAGAAAATATCTGAATTTGATTTTGAAGGTTTTGATATAATCAGGGATATTTCTGCAAGATTTACCGAGGTAGATGCGGTTTCTTTTGTTGCTGATTTGAAGCAGGAAGAGAGCTCAGAACCATCTGTGGAAACAGAATCAATTCCTGAAATAATCAACGTCGAAAACGAGGCAGAAATTTCTGAAGATTATTACGCTGAAGAAAATCCGGAAACTATTAAGGAAGATGAAACAGATGATGATGTAGTTGATGATGAAGATGAAGCAGCTGATGATGATGATGATGATGATGATGATAATGATAATTCAGTTGAACAAATGGATGGAGAGTTGACGAAAGCGATAGACGAAAAAGAAGAAGAAAACGAAAATAACGAAGAAGAAATCTCAGTTGCCGAAAATCTGGCCTATGAAAATACGCAAGAAGTGGCTGAGAAGAAAACTATAGCCTCAAATCAGCCTTTGGAAGAAGCACCTGTTGAAGCAAAAGAACCTGAGGCATATACAGAGAAAAAGATTATTGAAAGTGCATCCAAAACACCTCAGAGAAGAAAACGGACTTATCGTGAACCGGAAAAGAAAAAACGACCGGTTTGGCTTTTTACAGTGCTGGGAGTAATAGCTTTAGCTGCTGTTTTACTGGTTGCTGTTTTGTTTGTCAAAAAGAATCTGGATCAGCAAAAAAATAAAATGTACATGGAGTATTTAGCTGATTCTACCGTTCGTGCTTTGCAGGTTCAGAAGGCTGAAGACTCGCTGAGCCTCGCCGGTGATTCTCTTCAAACGACTGATACTGCTACGGCGAAAAGTCCTGAACAACCGCCAATGGTTGATACGGCAAAAGTGACAGCATCAGGAAATGTTTTTGATGCACCGAGATCCTACACGCAACTCATCACAACCGAAAAAATGGTGGCAGGAAGTCAGCTCACCAAATTTGCACGTCAGTATTACGGTCATCCACACTTCTGGGTGTATATTTATGAAGCCAACAGAGATGTAATCAAAGATCCGAACAATGTGCCGCTTGGAATAAGTGTGAAAATTCCAAAGCTGGATGCCCGCCTGGTCGACCCGAAGAGTAAAGAAAGCCTGAATTTTGCCTTGAAATTGCAGGCGGAATACCTGAAATAGAAAAATAAATATTGCCACAGAAAAGGCATTACGGTCAAATCCTGACCGTAATGCCTTTTTCTTTCAGGAAATGTTTTAATGCATAAATTTCAATTTCGCTGTAATGAAAAATGCTGGCAGCCAGTGCTGCATCAGCTTTTCCTTCGGTGAATACATCCACAAAGTGCTGCATGATGCCTGCACCGCCGCTTGCTATTACAGGCACATTCACAGCTTCGGAAATGGCGCGCGTAATATCGGTAGCAAATCCGTTTTTTGTGCCATCGTGATTCATGGAAGTGAGCAGTATTTCGCCCACACCGAGTGCCACGGCCTGTTCGGCCCAGTCCATCGTTTTCATTTCAGTAGGAATGCGGCCACCGTTCAGATACACGTACCAATCTCCATTCATCCATTTTGTGTCGATAGCCAGCACCACACACTGACTCCCGAAATTGTCTGCCAGTTGCCTGATTAGTTGCGGATTACGAACTGCTGCGGTGTTCACCGAAATTTTATCAGCCCCGCAGCTCAGCAGCAACGATACATCCGCTACCGAAGATATTCCACCTCCAACTGTAAAGGGAATATTAATTTCGCGTGCTATATGTGTCACCAGTTCCGAGAGGGTTTTACGTTTTTCGTGGGTAGCAGTTATGTCCAGAAAAACAAGTTCATCAGCACCCATTTCCGCATAGCGCTTTCCCAGTTCCACGGGGTCACCCACATCGCGTATATCCACAAAGTTAATTCCTTTCACCGTTTTGCCGTCTTTCACGTCTAAGCACGGAATAATTCTTTTTGTCAGCACTTTTCTTTAGATTTACAAATTACAATTTACAATACACTCTTAAGTCCTATGGAAATTATCCCGCAAGGGCGGTAGGGGCTTTAGGGGATAATCAACCAATCACAAGTGCCGTTTTATCAGCGTTCCACTCTCCCAAAGTCACTTTCTCTGCCATATTCACCATTTTCTTGTCATACATTCGTTCCACACGAACGTAATTTTCAGTAAATCCGTGCATTACATCTCCATCCCGCTTGGATTCCCACAGCACTTTTGCCGATTTGCCGATTTGTTTGCCATAAAATGCTTTTGTTTTTTCGTCAGAAATGCTATGCAGCAGATCACTCCTGCGTTTGCGCTCTTTTATTGCCACATTGTGTTCTATTTCAAGCATTTTAGTATCGGCACGTTCCGAATAGGTGAAAACATGTAATTGGGAAAAATCAAGTATTTTCAGGAAATTCACACTTTCTTCGAAAAGTGCATCCGTTTCGCCCCGCACTCCCACAATGGTATCCACGCCAATGAAAGCATCGGGCAGATATTGCCTGATAATGGCCGCTTTTTCTGCGAAATCTTCGGTAGAATAACGTCGTTTCATCAATTGGAGTACCGCGTTGCTGCCGCTCTGGAGCGGAATGTGAAAATGAGGCATAAAGTGCTTACTTTCAGCCACAAAGCGAACAATTTCCTCGGTCAGTAAATTAGGCTCCACCGACGAAATCCGGAAGCGTACTTCCGCGTCAATTTCATCCAGCGCCTGTATCAGACCGATGAATTTCTCTCCGTTTCGTTTGCCGAATTCACCCGTATTCACACCCGTGAGCACTATTTCTTTGGCTCCCTGAGCAATGATTTCCCGGGATATTTTCACCGTTTCGGTTATGGTTCCACTCCGGCTGTGACCGCGTGCCAGCGGAATAGTACAAAACGAACAGTAGTAATCGCATCCATCCTGAATTTTCAGGAAATAGCGGGTTCGGTCATCGTGCGAAACGGAAGGTTTGAATTCTTTCACTTTCAGAATATCTCCGCGCCTGATTTTAGAACCGGAAGTTACTTTTGTTTCGTCCAGATAGCTTAGCATATCAAATTTTTCGTTAGCACCTAATACCAGATCTACTCCTTCGATACGGGCAATTTCGTCCGGTTTGAGCTGTGCATAGCATCCGGTCACTATCATTTTGGCATTGGGATGCAGGCGGTGCAGGCGGCTGATTGCCTGGCGGCACTTATGGTCGGCAGTATCGGTCACCGAGCACGTGTTGATGATGCAAATGTCGGCTTCCTCGCCGGCACGTGCTTTAATGAATCCTGCATCGGCAAGCTGTTTGCCTATAGCTGAGGTTTCAGCAAAGTTCAACTTGCAGCCGAGTGTATGGTAAACTACTTTTTTATTGGTAAATATCGTATTGTCAATCATTTTTTTTCAAACTATAAAAAATACAGAACACTGACTTTCAGACTTTGTGAATTGCCTCCTGAATAAGGCTTATTACGTTGTTCTGAAACCATCTGTTTATTTTCAGCCTGCAAAGTTACAAAAAAAATAGAACTACTCCGAAATGTAATATCCCGCTCTTTTTGTTTATCTTTGCAGGCTCTATTTACAGCGTTTTTTTTATGAAAAATTTTTATCTTTTACTGTTTACTTGTTTTGTTACTGTTGCTTCGGCTCAGATAAACGTTTCTATTTCTGCTATTCAGGGCAGCGGCAGCACTACTGCATATCAAGGTCAAATTGTTGCCACATCGGGTGTTGTTACATCTAAGTACGTGGGCAGCGGAATGATTAACGGTTTTTTCATTCAGGATGCCGCCGGCGACGGAAATCCAGCCACATCCGATGGTATATTTGTTTATTCTTCCAATACAACTATTTCAATAGGTGATAAAATACAGCTAACTGCAAAAGCAAGTGAATATAATAATCGTACACAGCTATCGGAAGTGTCTAATATGCAGATTATTAGTCAAAATAGCACGTTGCCCGTTGCCAAAATTGTGTACGATATTTACAACTGGGATTGGGAAAGATACGAAGGTATGCTGGTGGAATTTCAACAAACTCTATATGTCAATAATACCTACAACCTCCAGCAATACGGCGAACTGGAACTGGGCATCCGGCGGCGGCCTTCGCCAACCAATGTTACTTTTCCGGGTTCATCCGAATACAAAGCCCTGGTCAGCGAAAACTCACTTCCACCCATTTACATGGACGATGCGTACAATTCATATACCTATCCGGTTGTGTTTGCCGACGAAAACGGCACCCGAAGAACCGGCGAACGGGTGGATAAGTTGCAGGCAGTGGTTGATTATGCAAATTCAAAGTACGTGATTTATCCCGCCCGTTTTCCCGTTCAGTTTTATGGAAATCCCAGAAATATCACTCACGATAACATCGGAAACTACAACCTGAAAGTATGTGGTTTCAATCTGGAATACTACCTTACAACACCCAATTCATCCGGCATGGGACCCTCTAATCAAGTAGAACTGGATCGTCAGCACACCAAAATAGTGGATGCAATGCTGGCTATTGATGCCGATGTGTACGGCCTGGTAGAAATAGAACAGGGGCAACAGGCTCTCACCAAACTTTCGCAAGCACTCAATTCGGCTACCGGCGGCGGTAAATATTCTTTTATAAACGATGGAGGCTCGGTCAACGGCACTTACACCAAGGCAGCATTTCTGTATCGTTCGGACAGGGTTACTCCTTACAAAACGATGAGAAGTATTAATTCTGAAGGACCATCAAACCGAAAAAAACTTCAGGCATTTACCCTAAAAAGCAACAGCGAGCGGTTCACTTACAGCATCAACCATTTCAAAGCCAAAAGCGGATGCTCATCGGCTTCGGGAAGTGACGCCGACCAGAGAGACGGACAAAGTTGCTACAATGCGACCCGGGTGGCCGAAGCAACTGCCGTAATTAGTGCCATTAATTCAAACAAAAGTTTTTACGATGACGAGGATGCACTTGTGATGGGCGACTTGAATGCATATGCAATGGAAGATCCGATACAGACGTTTGTTCGGGCAGGATACACTGATTTGCATCAGCAATTTCACGCAGATAGTGCTTACAGCTATGTTTACCGCGGAGAAGCCGGATACCTGGACCATGCGCTGGCTAACGAAAGTCTGGCAAAACAGATTACCGGAGTTACCGTTTTTCACATCAATGCCGATGAACCAGCCATGTTTGAATACAGCGGATCTGCTCATCAGCCGAATATGTTCCGCTCTTCCGATCATGATCCGGTTGTAGTGGGAATACGGCTGGGTGAAAATGTAAATGTCAACGAATTGCAATTTGATGAAAAAGTAAAGATATATCCAACGGTAGTCAGTGAAATTCTCCATATCGATAATGCTGAAGATGCATACGTGCAAATATTCTCGGTTAACGGCATTAAATTATACCAGCAACTTCTGAAAGGAAATGAACTGAATGTAAAAGAAGCCGGACTGATTCCGGGTGCCTACATCATCCGTGTATTGGACGAAAACAGGATTGTAAGCCGGATTATATTTGTGAAATAAACACCCGGCATGTTTGATTAGTCAGAAAAAAGGTTGTATCTTTGCACCCGTTATTGAAAAAACGAAACTTGCGGTTGTGGCGTAATTGGTAGCCGCGCCAGACTTAGGATCTGGTGCCGAGAGGCGTGGGGGTTCGAGTCCCTTCAGC
>JAGPGR010000132.1 GCA_018055865.1 Paludibacteraceae bacterium
GTGTTATACTTTTAACTCAGAACTCAGAACTCAGAACTCAGAACTCAGAACTCAGAACTCAGAACTACAAACTACTCACCTGTTTTTCAAAGCATTATATACTGTATCGTAGAGTGGAGTGTAGATACTGTGTTTTTGTGCCAGATGAACTATAACTCCGGTAAGTGTTTCCACTTCGGTTTGATTGCCGGCTTTGAAGTCGCTGTGCATGGAAGTTGTAGTACCTGCAGGCAGCACTTCCGCCCGATTTACCACTTGTTCGATGGCGTTTTCGCCCGGATTAATTCCCTCCGCTTTAGCCACTTTGAGAAATTCTTCGGCTAAACCTACGGTCATGTTAAGTCGTTCTTCCGTGTTTACCAGTTCGTTGAAACTCACATCATAATACGATGTTAATGAGGCAGAAACCGAAATAAAGAAAAATTTCTTCCAGATAGACGCCTTGATGTTTTCTGAGAGCACAGCATCAATACTGGCTTCCTGAAGGAGTTTTTCGAAGTTTCGCGACTGTTCATTTACCCCCTTATCGTACCCGAAAACCAGTTTGTAAAACGTACCCGATGCTCTGATTACACCCGGTTGGGTTTTGCGGCTAACGATATAGGAACATCCGCTCCACACGGTATTATCAGGCAATATTTCACGAATCCGTTCGGTGATATCTCCTCCGTTGAGCAAAGGAAGGATGATGGTATGAGGACCAATACAGGGACTGATAAATTCGATAGAACTCCGGAGATCATAACTTTTGGTGGTAATAATTACATAATCCATTACACCGGCCTCCTGAGGGTTGTCGGTAGCCAGATCAGGTCGGGCAATGAAGTCCTCTTGGTCGGTTATTACATGAATACCTGATTCCTGAATGGCTTTCAGGTGTTCGCCGCGGGCTAAAAAACACACGTCCACTCTTCCCGAACCGCTGTATCGAGCAGCCAGCTTTCCTCCGTAATAACCGCCTACACCACCCAGTCCCAAAAATGCAATTCTAATTTTTGTCATACCCGTATTGA
Organism: Paludibacteraceae bacterium; assembly: GCA_018055865.1. Classification (GTDB taxonomy): domain Bacteria; phylum Bacteroidota; class Bacteroidia; order Bacteroidales; family Paludibacteraceae; genus UPXZ01. Next base: position 1,014 of record JAGPGR010000132.1, read on the forward strand.
TTTTCTTAATCGAACAAGCAGCTGAAAGAAAAGTTTAACGAATGAAAAAAGGTTTTCTGATTCACCTCTGCTTACATGAAAGGTGGTGGAGCACCGCCACCGGGAGCGCTGCCTCCCATTCTCATACCGCGCCCCATGCCGGGACTTCTGCGGTTCATATTTTCGAGGTTTTCACGCTCCTGACTGTTTCCACCGTTGAATTTGTTGATTTTATAGGTAAAACTAACCAGGAAATAGGATGGCAGCGCATTAGACTTGCTGAATTCCACAAAATTATCACCAACATTCTGATTGATATTCTGCTGCTGGCGCAATATATCAATGACTTTGAGGGAAATGACCCCTTTCCCCTTGAATGCATTCACATCCATGGAGGCATTCCATATCCACTGCGAAGGGTTGAAATCGCCATATCCGTTTTGTTTTGTAAAGTTTACATCTGTAGTAAAGGTCAGAGTTTTGGTAGGTCGTAATCCGAAATTCATCGAACTTGTCCAGTCGTAAGTTTCAGAGGCATTTTTATTGAAATTATTTTTGGAATACGAATAGCCTACTCCTCCACGCAGGGCAATGTCTACAATTTCGTGGGTAAAGCTGAATGAAATATTTTCGGCTGCGTTATAGCGGATTGTGCTGCTCAAGTCTCCTAAAATTAAGCGATTCAAATCAATTTCACCGGCGTTCACATTTTTGGAGGTATAGCCATATTGCTGTCGGGTGCCGAAAGAGGTATTGTTCGAAAAATTAAATTTCTTCAAAAACGGTTGGTTGTACATGAAGTAAGCATTCAGGCTGTAAGGTATCTCATGAGCGTTTACGGTTTGAATGTATCTTTTTCCGGTGTTGTCGTAAATGCTGTTGCTTGTCAGATTATCTCTGGTGGCATTGCCGAACACACCGACACTGAATGAGCTGAACGTTTCGGTGTTGTAGTTGGAATACATCAGCCTGAGGTTGTGGTTGAAAGCCGGATTTAATGCCGGATTTCCCACCGTTTCGTTCATCAGATCGGTGTTGTTTTTCACCGGCTGCATCTGGCTGATGGAGGGTTGCTCGGTTCGGCCGCGGTATTCGAAACGTGCAAAATTTCTTTTCCCGAAGTTGTACTGAAATCGGGCTGCAGGAGCCAGGTTTATTACCTCATTTTTAATTGGAATGCCTGTATTATCTCCGTAAATGGTTGTGCTGTAAGTCTGCGAAGGTTCGGCCGTGAAACCCAGGGTAAGGTTGTAGGCCGGCTGAACGAAGCGGTAGTTTAGGTCCAGCGATTCTCTGAAAAAACGATTCGAGAATTCATTGCTGTATTCGTTGTTTTTTACCGTGTAATCACCATTAAAATCCTGATCAAAAAGGTCGCGGGTGGAATTACGGATATTTCCGTTGAGCGACAGGGCTGTTTCCAAAAAATGTGTTCGTGAACTTCCGAGTGGCTCCACATACGACATCCGCAAGCCGAAATTGAAATTATTGGACGTATTGTCGCTTCGCTGATCTATTAATATCACCGAATCCTGTGAGTTTTTCTTAGAATAATTCATCCCGTTGTCATCTCCAAGCGATATTCCGGTATTAAACCGGGTGGTAAATGTGCGTCCGGGTTTGGTCAGTTTTCGGTTGTATATCAACGTAATTCCGGCATCCCTGTCCAGACCATCTCCCCTGTTTACAGTATTTCCCCAGCTTGTGGTGTCATTTTCTTTCAGATAAAGATAATCGGACGTGCTGCGCGAAAAAGAGCGGTTGAAACCCATGTTAGGCTGAATGATAACCGAGTTCATGGAGTCCGGTTTCCATTCCATTTCCAGTCGGACATTCCCCTGGTAGTTTTCCCGGCTGGACATCCGGTTCGAATTATTTTGATAAGTTCCATCCTGCAAGTAATTTTCACGTTGGCTTTCGGACAACACCAGATTGTCTGAATGATTAAACGTCACATCGCCCCCTACAATTAGTTTATCGCTTAAGGGCGTATTGATGTTGTAACCCAGGTTTTGAGTAGCTGTAATTCCGCTTCTGCCTCCACCAAATCCGCCTCTGCCACGTCGGCTTCGTGCAGTGTTTGTGTTGTTGGCACCAGCTGTTATCGAAGATCGTGATTCTCCGTTCATGATGTTCAGAAAAGCGTTGGCATCGTATCTGAATTCAGGATTTATATCCAGCCCGGCTCCGACCTGCACATTACCGAAAACACCCTGCTTACGATCCCGTCTGATAGTGAGATTGATGACACGCTCCGTTTCTCCGTCGTCAAATCCGGTCAGTTGAGCCATCTCCGATTTTTGATCCACCACCTGTACTTTGTCAATCATGCCTGCCGGAATATTCTTGGTGGACATTTCCATGTCGTCGCCGAAAAATTTTTTGCCGTCTACCCTTATTTTTTTTACTTCCTGACCGTTCACCATTATTTTTCCATCGGCAGTAATTTCCACTCCGGGCATTTTTTTCAGCAAATCTTCTACTACAGCGTTTTGTCCGGTCTTGAAAGTGGTTGCATTATACTCGATGGTATCGCCTTTCGTAACTACCTGAACGGCGGTTCCGGACACTTCCAGTTCTTTCAATACTTTAGAATCATCTTCCATTTGCAAATTTTCCAACGTAACGTTTCGGTTACCAACCTCCAAATTTTGATTCAACTCCAGGAACCCCACGGATGTAGCTTTGAGAATATATTTACCCGGTTTGATATCTTTCAGGATAAAAAATCCCAGGGAATCGGTTGATTGTCCGCCAACCAGCACCGAATCCGGATTGAGAAGCCTCACAGCCACAAATTCCAGTGGATTACCGGTTAATTTATTAACTATTTTTGACTGGATGGAATATTGTGCCTGCAAAGCAAGACTGCCTGCAAGTAAAAAAAAGATTAAAAGGTATTTTTTCATATTTCTGCTTGTTGCCTTATAAAAAATAAACACGGAAAACATACCCTATCTATGCTTTCCGGAAAATCCAATAAAATTCATTTTGGTTTACTTATACATTCGACTGTTTTGAAGTAAGAAAGTTTAATGAGATAAACAATTTATTTGCATGATTGTTATAGATAAAACATTTTTTTATTTATAATCAATTTAAATTAGAATATTATGAAACGAATAAACATGCTGATAGCACTGACAGTTATTACGACTTCTCTTGCTTTCGGTCAATTCAAACTACCGGCACTTTCCTATGACTACGGTGCTTTGGAACCATTTATCGACAGCACAACCATGCGCATTCATCATACAGCTCACCATGCAGCTTATGTGAACAACCTGAACAAAGCACTGGAAAAATATCCGCAATATTACAAGCTGGATATTGCCGATCTGCTGAAGAAAATCAACTCGCTGCCCAAGGATATTCAAACCGCTGTGAGAAACAACGGCGGCGGCCATTACAATCACACTTTTTTCTGGGAAATAATGGCTCCGGCAAGTTCATCGTCCATGTCACCGACTCTTGAAAGTGCCATTGTCAGGCAATTTGGAAGCGTAGATAAATTCAAAGAAGAATTTGAAAAGGCTGCTACCGGAAGATTTGGTTCAGGCTGGGTGTGGCTGCTGAAAAAATCCGATGGAACACTTTACATCGATTCTACTCCCAATCAGGACAACATGCTGATGCCTTTCAACCAGCTGAAAGGGAAGCCCATTCTGGCACTTGACGTATGGGAACATGCCTATTACCTGAAATATCAATCCAAACGAGCCGGTTATGTGAAGGCGTTTTGGAATGTGGTAAACTGGCAAAAAGTGAGCGAGCTGGCCGGTGTATAATCAACTGTGATTTTCAAAATAAAGAAGGTGTTACACAAAGTTACACCTTCTTTTTTTAATCCCTCATATCCAATTTTCAGAATATAACCGAACGCAAATTTTTTTCGACTAATAATCCATGTTGATGTTTCAATCCAAACTTCAATGCGCGTTTTGCTTCAAACCGGATAACGAATAAATCTTTACCTCCTTCCAGCGGAGTCTGGTTTTCTACGTTGACAAAAGTAGGGTATAGCACTTTTTCGCCACCGGAATGCAACCGGTCGTTGGTGAAATTTTGCATATTATTCATATTTACGGTGTTTTTTTCTTTCAACCCAAAGTCATACTTCCCTTTCTGGAAGGTATGCCACATGAAACCATAGCCGTTGGTAGACCAGTAAAAAGGATTTGGTGAAGCCACTCCGCCGTCGGTCCAGCTGTTTTGATTTTCGATGGCAATGGATTTCCCTTGTGCGAAAATCGTCCGTTTTGTACGCCGCCTCCATAGAAATATTCATCCGGATTTTCTTTCACCGATAGTTTTACCGCATCTTTATCAAATGCAACAGGAGCAACAGATTCGACAGCTGTTTTATCTGTAAGTAAGTTCTTGATGGTAAAGCGGGTGGTACTTTTGTCAAATAGAAGTTCTATCGCGTTTGTTTTAACTGAAACAAATAATGAAATCTGTCGGATATGCTGCCGAACTTTGGGCATTCAAACAGCTGAAAGGCATATTAAAAAACACAGACAAAATAAAAAGCGAAATACAAATTTTCGATTTTTTTATTGTGATTTTTTTATAAATGAGACTAAAAAATAAAAACTTTACTTAGTGTCAGGATTCGAGACATCTGTTAATATCTTGTTTATCAGCTGTGTTTTTATTAAAACTGAACAGATATAATTTTTAGAAAATCAACTCAATCAGTTCTCACCTTTCATTGATTTATAGGTTTGTTCAAGGGCCTTTTCGTCGTCGGTAATGACAAGTATTCTGTCACCCACCTGCAACCCGGTATTCCCGCGCGGAATAAAAA
>JAGPGR010000133.1 GCA_018055865.1 Paludibacteraceae bacterium
GAATATACCTTCTTCCATCGGATATTTATTTGAATCCTCACTTTGAATTGGTTTTCAGTTTTTAATATAATTTTCAATTTTAAAAAACAAATGAAGTATGAAACGCATTGTGTATTTAGTTGCAGCGGCGACAATGATATTGTTTACCGCAGGTTGTAGTGGCAGCAGCGCCGGAAGTTCTCCCCAAGACATCGAAAAAGCCATCTACACGCAGTTACAAAAAGGAAACTATGAAAAAGCAGTAGAAATGCTTTTTGAAAATCTGGAAAATGAAGGTGATACTTCGGCCGAACAGAAAGCCGAGGTGATGAAGGCTTTTACCGAAAAAACCAAACAAAGTGCTGAAGCTAAAGGTGGCTTGAAAAATTTTGAAATTCTGGAGGAAAAAATTTCTGAAGATGGAAAAACCGCTACAGTGACTACTAAAGTAACCTACGGTGACGGCACTGAAGATACTCAAAACAGCACTTACGTGAACAAGGATGGAGTCTGGAAACTCATTATGAATAAATAAAACTTCCTGGCAATCAGGAAAATGCAGGATTCAACACTCAAAGAACAGTAGTAATTGCTGTGACCACAAAAAAAACAGCTGCTAATCTTCAGACAAGCAGCTGTATTTTTCTATTATTATTCCCCTAAAGGACCTAGAGGTTTATTTCTTCCATCCATACGCAGCCAAATCGCCCAGTTCTTCTTCTATTCGGAGAAGCTGGTTGTATTTAGCCATGCGGTCTGAGCGGCTCAACGAACCTGTTTTGATCTGTCCGGAATTGGTAGCTACTGCAATGTCGGCAATAGTAGAATCTTCTGTTTCGCCCGAGCGGTGTGAAGTTACAGAGGTGTATCCAGCGCGGTGAGCCATTTCAATAGCATCCAGTGTTTCGGTCAATGAACCGATTTGGTTTACTTTGATAAGGATAGAGTTGGCGCAACCCATATCGATTCCTTTTTTCAGGTATTCTACGTTGGTAACAAATAAATCGTCACCAACCAGTTGGATTTTATCACCAAGTTTTTCAGTGAGCAATTTCCATCCATCCCAGTCTCCTTCAGCCATTCCGTCTTCGATAGAGTCAATCGGATAGTTAGCTGCCAGTTCGGCCATATAGTCCACCTGTTCTGCTGAAGTACGTTTTTTAGCAGCAGCACCTTCAAATTTGGTGTAATCATATACACCATCTTTGTAGAATTCAGATGCAGCGCAGTCAAGTCCGATCATTACATCTTTACCGGGTTCGTAACCGGCATTTTTAATAGCCAGCAGGATTGATTCAAGTGCTTCTTCGGTTCCACCTGCCAGATTTGGTGCAAAACCACCTTCGTCACCAACTGCTGTGCTGAGGCCTTTGTCATGAAGAACTTTTTTCAATGAATGAAATACTTCGGCACCCATGCGGAGTCCTTCGCGGAAGCAGCAAGCGCCTACCGGACGAATCATAAATTCCTGGAAAGCGATAGGAGCATCGGAGTGCGAACCACCGTTGATGATATTCATCATCGGAACGGGCAGTGTGTAAGCATTTGTTCCACCAATGTAGCGATACAGAGGCATATCCAGGTAGTTGGCAGCAGCTTTGGCTACAGCCAGCGATACGCCAAGAATAGCGTTAGCGCCCAGGTTGGATTTGGTTTTGGTGCCGTCCAAAGCAATCATGGCTTTGTCTATTTTGCGTTGTTGGAGTGCACACTCGCCGATAAGGGCAGGAGCAATCACTTCGTTTACATTTTTTACGGCATTCAGTACGCCTTTGCCCAAATACCGTTTTTTGTCGCCGTCACGCAGTTCGAGGGCCTCGTTTTCGCCGGTGGATGCTCCCGATGGAACTGATGCGCGACCTATTACACCTGATTCAAGTGTTACATCTACTTCTACTGTAGGATTACCGCGGGAGTCAAGTACTTCGCGGGCTACGATTTTTTCAATTTTACTCATAATTTTTTCTAATTAAATAAAATGTATATATTGATAATTTTCTATTCTGAATTCGGGTGCAAAGGTACTAAAAAATACTTGTTTTACCGACTGTTTTTTTTAACAAATTAGTTTGAAGCCGGAGTGTTCGAATGTTTGGGTATTTGATAGTTGAACTGAAAATCAGCTTTAAACTTCTCACGTCAAAACTCTTCACTTCAAACTTCCCGTTTCCTGATTTTCACACCACATTTTCTTTTTTCAGTTTCATAATTTTGCCACTCCAGGCCGGAAGTTGAAGCCGGTAAGGAACTGCAGATGTAATTCGCTGGATAGGAAATTCTTCCTGTTCGTTCAGCAGATTGCGAGCGCTGTAGTAGTTGCCGTCCTGCAAGTTGAGGTACTGAAAAGCTTCAAAAGGAATGTTTACTTCCAGATCCACCGGTTTGTCATAAAAGTTGACAACTACCAGCACTACTTCGTTTTTGTGCTTTCGTATAAATGCAAACTGCTCGTGTGAATTAAATACAGGATTTCCGAAGTTAGCAAATTCCAGATCATACATATCTCCTTCAGAAATTGCTTTTTCAGTAAGACAGATATTCATCAGCTTCTGATAGAAATTTCTGATTTCCCATTGTTCATCGGTCAGATTGGCTCCGTTGAATGCTCCGTTGTTAGTCCAGGCTTGTAAGGATGGTACTCCCCAATAATCAAAAATAGTAGTTTTACCGTCCACACCGCTGAAGCCTTCCATATCCATGCCTAGTTCACCCAGTTCCTGACCCATATATATCATTACAGGTGCTTTGGTGAGTGTGGCAGCCACTATCATGGCCGGCTCTGCATACACTCCGCTTCCGCAGAAGAATCCGGATGCAATACGTTGCTCGTCATGATTTTCCATAAAATTGAGCATTCGGTCCGAAATGCCGTTGAGACTCTGCCAGATACCGGTGATGTCTCTGGCTGGTTCGTTGCGGCTCAGAATGCCCCGCAGTTTATCATACATGCCCACTTTGTCGTACAGGTAATCAAATTTTCCGTTGCAAATGTAGTTGCGGTATTCGGCAGGATTATATACTTCGGCTATAAAAATTATGTCAGGATTCACTTCTTTGACAAACGGAATGGCCCAGCCCCAAAACTCAACGGGGACCATTTCGGCCATATCCACGCGAAATCCGTCTATATCTTTTGCAGCCCAGTAGCAAAGTACGTCAACCATTTTGTACCAGGTATCGGGGATGGGATCAAATTGTTTTTGATGTCCTTCCACATAATTTACTCCGTAGTTGAGTTTTACAGTTTCGTACCAGTCAAATTCTGTGGGAGTAGCTGTAAACTGATCATTTCCGGTGGCTTTGGCCGGAAATTCTTCGTATCCCTCCGTGTTGAATGAAGGGTTGAATTTCTGATCGGGGATATAATAGTAGTTGTTCAAGGGTGAAAAAGCCCAGTTCGGATTGTCATCTTCACCCAGATTGTGCACTCCCTCCGGCTTTCTGTCCGAATGATACTGACGGGCTGTATGGTTGGGCACAAAGTCGATGATAGCTTTCAGTCCTGCTTCGTGTGTTCGCTTTATCAGTGCTTCGAATTCTTCCATTCTGCCCGGCACGTCTTCGGCCAGATCGGGATCTACGTCGTAGAAATCCTTGATGGCATAAGGCGAACCGGCATTCCCTTTGATAACTCCCGAATGATCTTTTTTGATACCAAAACGGGTATAATCCGTCTTGGTGGCATGCTCCAAAATGCCTGTGTACCAGATGTGCGTCGCACCGAATTTTCTAATTTCTTCCAGTGCTACGGGTGTAAAACTATTGAACTTTCCACATCCGTTTTCTTCAATATTACCATTGTATTTTCGGGTAGTGTTATAATTTCCGAAAAGTCGGGGGAGCACCTGGTATATTACAAATTTTGGCATGATGTATATAGTTTATTATTATTTTTGTTTTGCTTCGTGAATAATGCTTTCAATCGGCGTAAAGTTCAGTTTGCCTGTCAGATTCATCCGGACGTTGGATGCTGATGCCGGCGCTGTACGCTTGTACAGCCTGAAATCATCCAGATACACGGTTTGACTGCCGGGCACCATGAAGCCGAAGTTGCATCCGGGTTGTATGTTCTCAATTTCGGAAGCGTAGGCAAACTCATCGTTGATGTAGCAGTACAGCATTGCGCCTGTCTTGAGTATTTTCATCCTGTTTTTGCCTCTGGGAATGATTGTATTTCTCCGAACTTCAGTAAAGTAACTGTACCAGCGGGTATTTCCTATGTATAGTTTTTTGGCGTTGTTAATCACAAAAAAATCTACCGATTCCTTTTTCAAACCGGTAGAAGCAGCTGTGCCGAAAGCCAGCCCGTATTTGGCGCTATCTACTGCACCTGTATACTGGAGCGTATATTCAAGTATAAAATCCGATTGAATATCTACGTGGGGTATTTCTGTAAGAATAGCCATGTTGGCAGCCGATTTTGACTGATAGTTGAGCATCCCGTTTTCTATTGATGTAGTAGCGTAAGCTGTATTCTCCATTTTCCAGAGGGTGGAAGCCGCATTGTCAAAATTATCCGAAAGCAACAGCGAATATACCGAAGTGTCTATTCGCGGCGTGTCGGTAAAGATAGCCGCCTGAGGGGTACTTTCCCTGAATAGCTCGTCCAGGTAATATTTTCTCCGTTGTCCGCGGTAGCTCACGTTCCAGCTCCGGTCGTCCGGCTTGTCGCCTCCGCACATGATGGATTTCCATTCGTCGTTAGTGAGCAAGTAGTTCAGGTGCTTTCTCCCAAGCAGGCCGTGACCCATTTCATGAAAAAGAAGTTCTTCCCGAACCAAATCTGCGCCACCGAATTTTCCCACCTCCTCCCAGTAATTCCTGTCAATTTCGATGCGAATAGGCCGGCCGTAATGACACAAACCGGCAACTTTGTCTTCCAAATCACCAAATTCGACAATCAGTCCGCGCGACCGCAAATGAAATGTATCGCCCCGAAGTTTTGCCTCGTTCTCAAACCGTATTACATAAGGTTCAAATTCACTTCCGACCCGATATTCGTTTCTGTCTTTGCATGAAAAGAAAGAAATACCAACTACAAAAATGAAACTATATAGAAACAGATTTTTCACAAACGATTCAGGCAAAATGTAGCTTTGCTGCAATTAATCTTTTACGCAAATATAAACAAAAATCCCCAGACCTTTGTTGTAGTTGTTATTAATATAAAATTAATTTTTACTAAAATTTAAATATCTAAAAAAGATGGCTACTACAAATTTCAAAGGCAATCCGGTGAAAACCAATGGTGAATTGCCAAAAGTGGGAGAGAAAGCTCCTGATTTCAAACTGGTAAAAGGTGATTTGAGCGAAGTTACTTTGAGTGATTTCGCAGGCAAAAAACTCATTCTGAATATTTTCCCAAGCATCGACACGGGCGTGTGTGCCACTTCGGTGCGTAAGTTCAACCAGATAGCTTCTGAAAAGGGAATTACGGTACTTTGCGTTTCAAAAGACCTTCCTTTTGCGGCATCACGTTTCTGCGGCGCCGAAGGACTGAACGATGTAATTACGGCTTCCGATTTTCGTTACAATAACTTCGCAACTGACTATGGAGTACTGATGGAAGACGGACCGCTGAAAGGACTTTGTGCACGCTCGGTGGTAGCGCTCGACGAAAACGGAGTGGTAACCTACGCCGAACTCGTACCGGAAATTACCATCGAACCCGATTACAACGTACCGGTATAGCAAAAAAAAGTGTGTTTAAAGTAGAATAAAAGACTTGCTTCTGAAAGCAGGT
>JAGPGR010000134.1 GCA_018055865.1 Paludibacteraceae bacterium
AGTTTGTTTCAATCCATCCATGTAGATTTGCATGGAGTCTCTGGCAGCTATGTAAACTGGGTCTTCGCCTACGGTAATGGTGTCCAATGCTCCGAATGAAACAGGTTCGTACTTTGCAATGCTGCCCTTCAGGTATTTACTTACACCCTTTTCAGCCATGCTTTGCGGATTGTTGCTGCAGGAATACAATACCAGCAATCCAAGTGATAAAATTAGTAATTTTTTCATATCTATTTGTTTTTAGTGTTGAATAAGTATGCAAACATACATTATTTTTACAAATTATCAAAGAAAATAAAAAAAAAGCTGTACAATTTTATTGTACAGCTTTTCTTTTGATTATTCGGATGAATTAAGCTTCTTTCTATTTTGCAGGTTTCTCTTTCTTTTCTGCTTTTGGAGCTTTTTCTGCTTTCGCCGGAACCTCTTCATTTTCAACCACTTCAGCTACCGTTACGTCAGCTTTTACTTCTGCTTCAGCTTTTACTTCTTTTTCAACCTTCACTTCAGTTTCAACCTTTACTTCAGTTTCAGCTTTTACTTCAGTTTCAACCTTCACTTCAGTTTCAGCTTTTGCAGGTTTTTCAGCTTTCACTTCTTTTACTGCTTCTGCTTCTTTTTCTGTTTCAGCTTCTTTCGCAGCTTTAACTTTTTTAGCTTCTTTAGCGGCCAGCTTCACTGCAGCTTCATTTACCATTTGATCTTTCAGATCAGCCAGTTGTTGAATGTCGCCTAAGGTAGTTTTTTCTATTGCAGGAGCTGCAACTTCTTCTTTTTTAGGACGTTTGGTTGCTTTTTTAGCTTCGTCTCCGCCTTCGGCCAATCTTTCTGCACGTTTAGCTTCTTCGTGAATGCGGCTGTGTGAAAGAATAATACGCTTGGCATCCTTGTTGAATTCGATTACTTTGAATTCAAGTTTTTCGTCGGCCTGAGCTTGTGAACCGTCATCTTTTACCAAATGTTTCGGGGTTACAAAACCTTCGACACCATAAGGCAGTGAAACTACAGCACCTTTGTCCATCATTTCGACTATAATTCCTTCGTGAATGGAATCAACTGCAAACAGACTTTCGAGAGCATCCCAGGGATTTTCTTCCAATTGTTTGTGACCAAGGCTCAAACGGCGGTTGTCTTTATCGATTTCGAGCACCTGAACTTCGATGTCGGCATTAATCTGGGTAAATTCTGATGGGTGTTTGATTTTTTTAGTCCAACTCAAATCTGAGATGTGAATCAAACCATCAACTCCTTCTTCTATTTCAACGAAAACGCCGAAGTTGGTGAAGTTGCGAACTTTAGCGTTATGCTTGCTGCCCATCGGATATCTTTCTTCGATGTTATTCCACGGATCGGATTTCAATTGCTTGATACCCAATGACATTTTGCGTTCGTCACGGTCCAGTGTCAGAATAACCGATTCAACCTCGTCGCCTACTTTCAGGAAGTCCTGAGCAGAGCGCAGGTGTTGAGACCAGCTCATTTCCGATACGTGGATCAACCCTTCTACTCCCGGAGCAATTTCGACAAATGCACCGTAATCGGCCATTACCACAACGCGGCCTTTTACTTTGTCGCCCACTTTGAGGTCGGCGCTCAGAGCATCCCAAGGGTGTGGTGAAAGTTGCTTCAAACCAAGTGCAATACGTTTTTTCTCATCATCAAAGTCAAGGATAACGACGTTGAGTTTCTGATCAAGTGATACCACTTCTTCGGGATGCGAAACGCGTCCCCAGCTTAAATCTGTGATGTGAATCAATCCATCTACACCGCCAAGGTCAATGAACACACCGTAAGAGGTGATGTTTTTAACGGTACCTTCCAGCACCTGACCTTTTTGAAGATGACTGATAATTTCTTTTTTCTGTTGTTCGATTTCTTCTTCAATAAGCGCTTTGTGCGATACAACAACATTTTTGAATTCCTGGTTGATTTTGATAACTTTGAATTCCATGGTTTTGTTAACAAATACGTCGTAATCGCGTATCGGTTTAACATCAATCTGTGAACCCGGTAAGAATGCTTCTATTCCGAATACATCTACTATCATACCGCCTTTGGTACGGCATTTTACAAAACCTTTCACCACTTCCTGACTTTCGAGGGCTGAATTTACACGATCCCAGCTGCGGGTGGCGCGTGCTTGTTTGTGTGAAAGCAGCAACTGACCTTTTTTGTCTTCCTGGCTTTCGATGTACACTTCCACTTTGTCGCCTACTTTCAAATCAGGATTGTAGCGGAATTCGCTCATTGGCACTATGCCGTCCGATTTGAATCCTACGTTTACCACTACTTCACGTTTGTTGATAGAGATAACGGTACCTTCTGCCACTTCGTGATCTTTGATGGCATTGAGTGTTTCGTCGTACACTTTTTCTAATTCTTCATGCGATTTTCCGGAAAGTACAACCCCTTTTTCGTATGCATCCCAGTTAAAATCTTCATCAGGGCCGGCAGGTTTTTCAAATACTACTTTCTCTTTTTTAGCTTTCTTTTCGGTAGGAGCTTCTTCAATCACTTCTTCGGCAGTTTCTACGGCTTCTGCTTCGGCAGTTTCTGCTACAGTTTCTGCTGCTTCTTCAACAGTTTCCGGTTCTAAAGCTTCCGGCTCTTCGGTTTTGATTTCTTCTGCCTCAGGAGTTTCTTCAGCAGCAGTTTTTGGAGTTTCCTCAACAGCTTCGGGAGTCTGATTCACTTCTTCGGCTAATTTTTCTTTTTCTTCCATTACTGAAATTTTTGTTTTTTACTAATAAATAGTAGGTTAGACATTATATTGATTAAAAAATTCGTGGGTGCAAAGGTACAAAAGTTTAATTAAATATTCACAACTTCCGTACTGTTTTATTCCGGATTAACCTGTATTTTTGCAAATATTTTAAAGGAAATATTATGAAACATTTGGAATACGCTTTCGACGGGAAAAATCAGATATGGAGATACATCGTGCTTCTGGCGCTGGTATTCATCATTTCCAATACAATTGGGTCCATTCCGCTGGCCGTCATGATCGGAATTTCAGTTGTGAGAGATGGCGCAGCCGAAATGCCCGAAAACATCATGGATTTTTCGGCCTACGGCATCGACCAGAATGTCGGTTTTGCTGCCATAATGTTTGCTTTCATGACCGCACTGATTGGTTTTATTCTGCTGCTCAGGCCCATGCACAACCGGAATCTGAAAGGAATAATTAACGGGGGAGCCCCTATCAGGTGGAATCACCTCTTTTCGGGTTTTGTCTTGTGGGGAGCCTTTATCCTGCTCTCTTTTCTGATCACTTATCTGATGGTTCCGGGAAATATTACGCTGCAACTGGATTTAAAAAGCTTTATTCCTCTTTTCTTCATCACACTGCTGATGGTTCCGTTTCAGACCTCATTCGAAGAAATTACCTTCCGCGGATATCTGATGCAGGGTGTAGCTACCAGAACTCGAAGCAGAATATGGTCGTTGATTTCTGTGGCTGTGGCTTTCGGTCTGATGCACAGCATGAATCCCGAAGTGAAAGAACTTGGATTTTTTCTGGCAATGCCTCAGTACATAATGATGGGACTTCTGCTGGGAGTGGTAACCGTGCTCGACGACGGGATAGAAGTGGCACTGGGCATACATGCAGCCAACAATATGGTGACAGCACTGGTTTATACCAACGAATCATCGGCATTTCAAACTCCGTCTGTTTTTTTGATGAAAGAAATGTTTCCGGTCAGCGACCTGATTCAGATTACGGTTTTTTCCATCGTTTTCGTTATAATTCTAAAAGCCCGGTATAAATGGAACTGGCATGTTTTGAAACAAAAAGTGGAACCGGAAATAATGGTTCAAAAAACGCAGAATATTTAAGAGAAAAGAGCTGAATATCAGCTCTTTTCTGTTTTATTTTATTTTGCTTCCTGTCTTACAATGCTATGTTTCCGTCCATACGTGAAGTAGATGACAAAACCAATTACCATCCAGCCGATAAGACGCAGCCACGTGTCTTTGGGCAACGCGGCCATTTGAGCCAGACAGATTAAAGCACCCAGAATAGGCACAAATGGTACCCACGGAGTTCGGAACGTACGCGGTGCATCCGGCTCTTTGTGACGCAGAATAATCAAACCGACACTAACAATGACAAATGCCAGCAAAGTGCCTATTGAAACCAATTCACCAAGAAGCCCGATGGGGAATAATCCGGCAAAGAAAGCCGCAAAACAGCCTGTAACGATGCTGGTGATATACGGTGTTTTGAATTTCGGATGTGTTTTGGAAAAACTTTTCCACAGCAAACCATCGTGAGCCATGGAGTAAAATATACGCGATTGTCCGAGCAGAAGAACCATGACCACGGAACTTAATCCGGCAATTGCACCAATTTTGACGATGGGTCTTAACCAAAGCAGCCCGGAACCGGCAGCATCAATGGCTACAGCAATCGGAGCAGGAACGTTTAATTCGGTATAATTGACGATTCCGGTCATGACCAAACTGACAGCCACATACAACAAAGTACATATAGCCAGCGAAATTAAAATGCCTTTGGGCATATCACGCTGCGGATTGATGGCTTCCTGAGCGGTTGTGGATACGGCATCAAAACCGATATAAGCAAAAAACACGACTGCCGCACCTGTCAGAACTCCCGTAAGCCCGAATTCGGAGAATTTTCCGGTATTTTCCGGTATAAAAGGAGTCCAGTTATCTACATTGATATACGAAATTCCGAAACCAATGAACAACAAAATGACAGTGACTTTAATTATTACTATGAAGTTGTTGAATCGAGCCGATTCCTTAATGCCAATAACAAGCAAAGTAGTCATCAGAGCTATGATAAACATGGCCGGAAAGTTAATAATTGCACCCGTTTGATGCCATCCGTTGATATCATAAGCAAAAGGACTCTGACAAATTTGAGGCGGAAGATGCCACCCGATATCGTTCAGAAAACTGACCACATAACCCGACCATCCAACGGCCACTGTGGCCGATCCGAACAGGTATTCGAGAATTAAATCCCATCCGATAATCCAGGCTATGAATTCGCCCATAGTAGCGTAGCCATAGGTATAAGCACTACCGGATACCGGAAGCATGGATGCAAATTCCGCATAACACAAACCCGCTAACAAACATCCCAAAGCGGATACCAGAAAGGATACAGATACAGCCGGACCGGCATGAAGAGCAGCAGCAGTACCAGTAAGCACAAATATACCGGCTCCGATAATACACCCTATTCCCAGTAAAATAATGTTGGTAACGTTGAGATGTTTTTTCAAACTGTTCTCCTGTGCCTGAGCTTGTATATTAGCCAGACTTTTTCGTAAATATAGATCTTTAAACATAAGCTGATGAATCGGCGGAAATGAGAAGATTTAATCTGTTTTTTGAGAAATAAACTGCACAAAAATAATGAAATAAATAATTTATTCACTAAAAATTGTAATTTTTATTCACGCCGGCAGGGGAATATTTTCGAAATAGAATCTATCGAATTGCAGTGCAAAAAGAAAACAGTTTAAACTATTTGATTTCAGAGTTGTTAAAATACAAGAACACTCATCTTAAACACTATAATCATGAAACTGGATTTTGATAAATTCATTGTAAAACCCGGAAGCAAAGTGAACCTGAAAGACTACGATACAGGCTTCACTGCCGGACTGAAGAAAAAAAACGGGGTAAAAGAGTTGCAAAACAACATCGAAGAGCTGGCCGCACTGCAGGAAAAATTCTGGGC
>JAGPGR010000135.1 GCA_018055865.1 Paludibacteraceae bacterium
GCTAAAGTTCAACTTTATCCGAACGAATTTGAAAAAACACCTAAAAAAAGCATTAAACGCTATCTCTATACCTCTGTGTAGGATGTTTTTAAACGTCAGATAATCAGGGTTATAGCAATAAGCAATAGTTAAAATGAAAATAATCATTAAAAAAACTAAAAAATATCAGTCGGATATTATGAAATTGTAGTACCTTTGCATCGTTTTTTAGAAATATTATTACACTATGAAAAAAGTATTTTTATTTTTAACTGTTGTTTCCGTTTTTATTGCTTGTAACAAACCAGCACAGACCGAAACAAACTCACAAGCAGATTCATTGGTAGTAGAAGAAGTTCTTCCTGCTGCAGTGGACAGCATAGCAGCCGATAGCATTGCTCCGGTTGACAGTGTAGCACCTGCCATGTAATCAGAAACCTGATTATTTTTACTGTTTTATGAGAAACAGGCTGAACTGAACTGATTTTTATTGATTATTTAGCGTTTTTTTGTAGTTTTTTTAGAAAAAAGACGGAAAAGCAAAAAAAAAATAAAAAAAAATGAAAATTATTAATGGTATATCAAAATATTGATGTAACTTTGCCCCGATTTTGAATTGAACAAAATATATAACATGTTAAATTTTTAAAGGATTAAAACAAAATGAAAAAAGTATTTTTATTTTTTGCTGTAGCTTCAATGTTTGTAGCTTGCAACAAACCAGCTGAAAAAGTTGAGGAAGCACAAGATTCAATTGCAACTGAAATTGTAGAAGTTGCTGATTCTGCTATCGCAGTTATTGACTCTACTGCTACTGCAGCTGTTGATTCAGTTGCTGCTGCTGTTAATTAATTGAGCTAAGCACAATTATTTGAGCACAAAGTCCGTTAGCAATAACGGACTTTTTTCTTTTTAAAATAATACGTAATTTTGAAATATTTCTATCTGTTTTTCACTAACAATCCTGTTATTAATCAATTATAATTATGCTAAGAATAGCCATACAGACCAAGGGTAGATTAAATGAAGACACCATGTCTCTTCTATCCGAAACGGGTATAAAACTTGAATCGGCCAAAAGACTGCTTCTGCTGCCTGCAAAGAATTTTCCTGTCGAAGTACTTTTTCTCCGCGACGATGACATACCCCAATCGGTAGCCGATGGAGTGGCCGACGTAGGTATAGTGGGCGAAAATGAATTTGCTGAAAAGCAAAAAGATGCCAGAATAGTGAAAAGGCTGGGCTTCAGCAAGTGCCGGTTGTCACTGGCTATTCCGAAAGAACAGGAATATCCGGGCGTCGGATGGTTTGAAGGCAAAGTTATAGCCACTTCATATCCGCGCATACTGACCGAATATCTCACATCAAAAAACATTCAGGCGCATATTCATGTCATTACCGGTTCGGTGGAAATAGCACCGGGTATAGGTCTGGCAGATGCTATATTTGATATTGTAAGCTCCGGAAGTACGCTTATCACCAATCATTTGAAAGAAGTTGAAACAGTAATGAAGTCGGAAGCAGTACTGATAGCAAATAATGATTTGTCGACAGAAAAAAGTGAAATTCTTGATGAATTTTTGTTCAGGGTGGAGGCAGTGCAAGTGGCAGAGGATAAGAAATATGTTCTGATGAACGTACCTACAGCCAACATCGACCGAATAGTTGAAATAATACCGGGCATGAGAAGTCCCACAGTAATGCCTCTGGCCAAAAATGGTTGGAGTTCGCTTCATGCCGTAATCAGCGAAAAAGGATTTTGGGACATAATCGGAAAGCTGAAAAATCTGGGAGCCGAGGGAATTCTGGTTGTTCCTATCGAGAAAATGATACTTTAAAGCTTCAGAATTCGGATTTTTCGTATATTTAGCACAAAGAACACAGTAGTTTCAGCTTTTTTAACGGGGTGAAAGTGATTTTATTTTCACATGAAAATTAATTGTGCCATCTTTGCATATTCAAAAAAAAGGATTCAAAAAAACGGATAATATCCGTCAAATCAATAAATGCATTACAAAAAAATCTTATTTTCAGTGTTTTTGCTTGCTGCATCTGCGCATTTTGCTGTAAGTCAAAACAATACCAACTCTCCGTACACACGTTTCGGCTATGGTGAAATTTCGGACGGAGCCGCTACCGAACTCCGTGGAATGGGAGGAGTTTCATTGGGTAACCGCTCACAAAACACTATAAACAGTGTAAACCCAGCCTCTTATACCAGTGTTGACAGTCTTACATTTATGTTTGATATTGGCGCCGGTATGCGTTTTTCACATTTTTCGGATCTGAACAAATCCAAAAATACCCTGAACGCCAACCTGGATTACATGACCATGCGTTTTCCGCTTGCCAAATGGCTCGGATTTAGTGCCGGATTGTTGCCTTATTCACTTGTAGGCTATAATTTTGGTCAGACCGACTCGATTAGCATTCCGCGCAATTCACCAGCCGAAGACCCGTACAAAGTGGGTTATCAACAATCATTTACAGGTTCAGGAGTTATTTCGCAGCTTTATGGAGGTTTGTCTGTAGGGTTGTTCAATCATATTTCGCTCGGAGTCAATGCTTATTATCTTTTCGGCGATGCAAGTCATTATCGTACATTAGCATTTGGATCATCCTCAGGTTTTGGAACTTCATTTTACACCAATCAGATTAAAGCATCCGATTTCAAATTTCGATACGGATTACAAGTCTACAACACGTTTGCCGATAAGCACGACGTAACTCTAGGACTTATTTACGAAAATAAGGACAAACTGAACGGCGAATTTACATCCATACTCAACGGCGATACGCTCAGAAATGTGAAGGGATTTGAATTGCCTCAAACGTTGGGTGTCGGACTTTCTTATACTTTCAATAAAAAACTGACAGTTGGATTTGATTACACGCAACAGAAATGGGGCGATGCTATGTTTTTCGGAAAGACAGATTCACTGGTGAATACATCAAAAATTGCAATCGGAGCTGAATATATCCCCAATCCTGCGGGGCGTGTCAAATATTCAGACCATATCCGCTACCGGATAGGTTTCAGCTCTGCCAATCAGTATTACAGACTCGGAAATTCGCAACCGAATAATTTTATAGTGAGCGCAGGAGTAGGACTGCCTACCAAAACCTCAAAAAGCATGATAAATGTATCGCTGGAATATGGTAAAATCGGTTCCTCGTCGTTGCTTCGTGAAGATTACCTGAAACTTACGTTCAGTGCATCCATCAATGAATTCTGGTTCTTCAAACCAAAATTGTAGCGCGTGAAAATGTCGGGAAAAATAATGAATAAGCTGACAACCGCCCTTTTGGTGGTTGTTGTGTTATTTGCTGTTTCTTGTACGAAAGAAGAACCCGATAAAATAGAGGCTGTAAAAGACCGCAAAACCCTTCCGGGGCTTTCTTCAACCAAAATTACCACCGTGATTTCCGACTCCGGAATTACACGTTATCGCATTTATACCGATAAATGGGAAATTTACGACAGGGCAGCTGAACCGTATTGGGAATTTACGAAAGGTCTTCATTTTGAGCGATTTGCCGAAAATCTCTCTATCAACGCCACCTTTACCAGCAATTATGCCCGCTATTACGACAGGAAAAGGCTTTGGGAGTTCAAAGGGAAAGTGAGAGCCATCAATCTGGAAGGAGTGATGTTTGAAACCGAAATCTTGTATTGGGACGAATCGCAAGATCGTATTTTTTCTGATAAATTTATCCGAGTGACCAGACCAACCATGATTATAACCGGGGTGGGTTTCGAAGCGGACCAGTCGCTTTCCAAATGGCGGATTTTGAACCCGCAGGGACCTATCTACATCGACGAGAAATAGTATGTTTTTTTGTAACTCTCAGAGCCTACCGTCGCTATTTATCAAAAAAAAGTAAATTTTTATTTTCTACGGCGTACTAAGTTGAAAAAATTCTTACATTTGTAGTTCGATAACCAACAATTAAACACAAAATATCATGCTAACAAACATTTTGTTATTTTCGCTCGGTGCTCCTGAAATTATTTTAATTGCTTTAGTGGTACTTTTAATTTTTGGCGGTAAAAAAATACCCGAACTGATGCGTGGACTCGGCAAGGGTGTAACCAGTTTCAAAAAAGGACTGAAAGACGTCGACGAAGAAATTAAAAAAGACATAGAATAATTTCAATCATCTGTTTTCTGCCAGGGAAGAAAAGATGAAGTCGATGAAAAATTCAATTTCTGAGAAGGATAGCACGTTTTGGGAACATTTGGAGGCATTGCGTTGGACAATTCTCCGAAGTTTGGGCGTGCTTATAGTGCTTGTAGCAATCGGTTTTTCATTCAAAGATTTTATTTTCAATAAAATAGTACTTCCCCCGCTGACTTCCGATTTTCACACCTATCGTTTCCTCTGTTATCTGGCCGATCTGACCAAATTTCCGGCATTATGTCCCGAATCATTTCAGATTCAGATGATCAATATCACCCTATCAGGCCAGTTTATGATACACATGCTTTCTTCATTCATGATTGCTGTGATTATTTCCGTTCCCTATCTCCTTTACGAATCATGGAAATTTATCAGACCCGCACTATATCCGGATGAAAAAAAAAGTGTAGGTAAAATATTTCTATCATCTTCTGTTTTATTTTACCTGGGTGCTGCCATTAGCTATTTCATTATTTTTCCTTTTACGCTCCGTTTTCTGGGCACTTATCAGGTGTCGGAAGTCGTTGTCAATCAGATTTCTATCCAATCATATATGAATACACTGGCTTTGCTCGTGTTTTTCATGGGGCTCGCCTTCGAATTACCTGTGGTCATGTATTTGCTTTCACAAATTGGTGTGGTGAACAAGCAGATGCTTCGCACTTTTCGAAAATATGCTTTTGTCGTTGTGCTGATTTTAGCAGCATTCATCACCCCTACTACCGATCCCTTTACTATGATGATTGTTGCAACACCCATTTATTTGCTTTACGAGTTAAGCATCGTTGTTTGTAAAAATAAGCCAGACTCCGATTCTGAAACTGAAGATGATGCCGAAGAAGAAGATAGTCAGGCAGACGAACCGGATGTCGCATACATGAAGTAGCGGTATGCTAAGATTTGGATTATTGCCTGCATTTAACTGTTTTTTTCTTTTATTGAAATTTAACTCATTCATTGGCTGTATTTTGCGGAATTTATCCTATTTTTGTTGAATTAAATCATAAAAAATAATCATAAAAAATCAAAAGTCATATGTCATCATCAGTAAAACTTTATTCACTGGATTTCGCCAATGTTAAAACTTATTTGTTTGCGGCAATTTTTATTGTCGGAAACTTACTGCTTCCGCAATTGGTACATCAGATTCCACAAGGAGGACTTATCTTTTTGCCCATCTACTTCTTTACGATGATTGCAGCCTACAAATATGGCATACGCGTAGGTTTGCTTACAGCAGTTTTATCACCACTGATTAATAGTCTGCTCTTCGGTATGCCTCCTGCGGCTGTGTTACCCATTATTTTGATTAAATCCGTGTTCCTGGCAGTAGCTGCTGCTATGGCTGCAAAGCATTTCGGTAAAGTAAGCATTTTCGGAATTTTATTAGCTGTTCTGGCATACCAGATAGTAGGAATGGGTGCCGAATGGGCTATGACACAAAGTTTTGCAGCTGCTTTTCAGGACATCCGAATCGGTTATCCGGGCATACTCTTGCAGGTAGCTGGTGGATTTTGGTGCTCAAAGCATTGGAAAAGGTATAAAT
>JAGPGR010000136.1 GCA_018055865.1 Paludibacteraceae bacterium
TAGATATTCTCAAACGTGGTGTTTTGTTTCCTCATTTTTGAATATATGGAGTGAACGGATTTGGTACGTCCCTTTATTTCGAATGGAAATCCGATTCCTTCCATCTCTTTTTTCAGCGGTTCGATAAATGCTTCGATGAAAGCCTCACGCGAACGTTTTGTCTCGTTGAGTTTACGGGCTATTCCTTTGTAAATCTCGCGGTTTGAGTACTTCAGTGAGAGGTCTTCCAGCTCGGTTTTCACCTTGTACAACCCCATGCGGTGAGCGAGCGGAGCATACAGAAAGGAACTTTCGCGGGCTATTTGTTGTTGCTCATCCGGCGAAAATGTTTCCAGGTTGCGCATGGTTTGCAGCCTCACAGCCACTATTATCAGAATTACGCGAATATCTTCGGCCATGGTAAGCAGGAGTTTGCGAAAGTTCTCCGATTCAAGCGCTACGTTTTTCCGGTACAATTCTTTCACCCGTTGCAACCCGGTCATGATGGGCGAGATGACGGTGTTAAACTTTTTATCTACATCGTTTAGGTCAATGAATTGCTTATTAACCGGTTCCATCATCAGTAAACTTATCACAGCTGCTTTGCCCAGACCAATTTCGTTGAGCAAAATGTCGATTATTTCCAGATTTCTTTTCAGAAAAGCTTCCGGATCTTCTATGCCGTATTGCTTGTCGGATAAGAATTGTGTCAGAATCCGGTTCAATTCCCTGCGCTCACTGCGCGAAAGAAGCGATTGGTGAGCTGCGTAGAGTTTGCGGTATAGCTGAATGTTTTGTAAATTCATGTTGTGATGATGGATTACTTTTGTTTTGCAAATATACAAATTAGGATCTATTACTGATCCAATAATTTTTCAGAATAATATACAAACTGAAAAAAACATTTATCGGGAATAACGATAATTTACCTGTTTTTTGTTCATACAGTGTGGTTTTTAGCCGAAAATCATGTAATTTTGTTGAAATAATAGAAACCTACTGCGCAAGTTATTAATTAAAATCGTCAATATGTCTGCAAATCCAATCTTTTTAAGTACTGTGGAAAATAATTTGATGATCCGGATTCGTCCCGATTCGATACTTTATTCGGTAACGGATGAAAATGAGCAGACTCTTTTGCGTCAGGAAATCAATATGATTCCCGGTAAAAAGGCCAATTCGGCTGTTTATGAGCATTTTTTCAATCAACCGGAATTGGATATTCTGAGTGAAAATGTGTCGATTCTTCTTGAAAACAATGCCTGGCAGCTTATCCCTGACGAGCTTTTCAGGGAAGAAAATATGAATGAATTATTTGAGATGGAATTCGGAAAATCTGACGATGAGCTTTTGAAATATATGCTGATGCCTAAATGGGGTATGCATCTGGTATATAGAGTCCCCGCTGTGATGATTGGTTTTTTTGAAGAAAAATATTCCGAGGCCGTGTTCGAACATCATATTTCGCGTTTGCTTAAAAAAAGTATTGTAAAGTCTGCTGAAGCCGTGTATGCAAACCTCCGGAAAGATGCTGTCGATATTTTTGCAGTAAAGGGAAGCATGTTGCACCTGGCTGGTACTTTTGAAGTCAAAACCAACGAAGATATCAGTTATTTTATCCTTAATGTGTACGAGCAGCTCGAACTGGATACAGAAAGTTTTACTTTAAATATTATTACGGAAAATAATGTAAATGAAGAGCTTGTAAAGATGATAGGTGATTACGTTGTGAACATAAAAAGTAGTAAAATATGAGGATAATAGGCGGAAAATTCAGAGCAAGAAGAATCAATGTTCCTCATAACATCACGGCGCGTCCCACTACCGATTTTGCTAAGGAGGGATTGTTTAATCTGCTCAACAACAGGATTGATTTTGAGGGAATTGACGTGCTTGATTTGTTTGCCGGCACCGGAAGTATCAGCCTGGAGTTTATTTCACGCGATGCCCGAAGTGTGGTAAGTGTGGAGCAGAGCGAGCGTCATTGTGCGTTTATCCGAAAAGTGTGCAAGGAAATGAATATCGACAACCTGATGCTGGTGAAAGGGGATGTGTTTCGCTACATCGCTTCCACACGGATAAAATTCGATGTGATTTTTGCTGATCCGCCATACGAATTGCTGCAAATCAATGAAATACCAGATTTGATATTCAATCATGATTTACTGAAACCGGAAGGCTTGTTTGTACTGGAGCATTCTGCTAAAAGCAATTTTGAAAAACATCCGCATTTTTCATCACACCGCCATTACGGTAATGTAAATTATAGCTTTTTTGAGTTATAGTTGATATCCAACCTTTCGAACTTTCAACCTTTCAACCTTTCAACCTTTCTAACTTTCAACCTTATTCACTAACCTTAAAAACTCCTTTGGTATTTGAGTCTCGAAGTGCATAATTTCTCCGGTCACCGGATGG
Organism: Paludibacteraceae bacterium; assembly: GCA_018055865.1. Lineage (GTDB taxonomy): Bacteria > Bacteroidota > Bacteroidia > Bacteroidales > Paludibacteraceae > UPXZ01. The sequence continues at coordinate 2,398 of JAGPGR010000136.1, forward strand.
TAAAATTCAAGTACACGGGCATGAAGCGCCAGACGTCCGATACTGACAGATGATCCGTATTTACGGTCGCCCACTATTGGATGTCCGATGCTTTCCAGGTGAACGCGTATCTGATTCTTTCGACCTGTTTCCAGTTCTATTTCCAGCAGTGAGAATTCCTCGTTGGATTTCAGGAGTTTGTAGTTGGTTATGGCTTCCTTGCCGCCGTTGTCGGTTTTGCTTGATCTGATTTTCAGCGAGACTTCGTTTTCGGTCAACCAGGAAACGATTCTGTCCTTTTCTTTAGCCACTTTCCCTTCCACGAGAGCCACGTAGGTACGTTTGGTTACTATTTCCTGCCAGTTGTTTCTGAAAGTATGCTGAGCATCCCTGTTTTTGCTGAATACCAGCACGCCCGAAGTTTCCCGATCCAACCGGTGAACAGTATAAATTTTGTTGGCAGGCGAAGATTTTTTTACATGATTTTTCAGTATCGAAAAAGCGGTTGTATCGTCACCCGTGCCGGTTGTTACGGTAAGCAAACCCTCTTTTTTTTCCACAACAATGAGATCGTTGTCTTCAAAAATAATTCGCAGCTTGGGATGTGTCAGTTCCAGATTGCCTCTTGTACTGTTCACGGTTACTTTGTCGTTCGGTTTCAGCAGGAAATCAAACTGTGTGATAATTTTGTCGTTTACCGAAATCTGTCTGTGACCGAGTAACGATTTAATGGAACTGCGGCTCATACCTCCCATTTTGGCAATAAGAAACTCCATCAGCTGCATTTCGTCTTTAGCTGTAAGTTTAGTCAGTTTTGGGGGTGGAATGTAAGTTGATTTTCGGCGCATGGTTTATTTGTATAAAAAAATTAGTATTCCAATACTTTTTTTGTAATCTGATTGGCCGGTGCTTTTATCGGATCGCAATTGACCACTGTAAAATGGTAAACGGCCTGCCTTCTCTCACGCACAACCAGCAAAAGGCACTGTTCGCGGAAGTCGAGCATGGTTTCACGCAGGGCATCGGCTACCAGGTAGTTCTGCTCCAAAGCTCCGGTGTGAACATTGTAGAATTCCTTGTAAGTAATATCAATAGTAGCACCGAAGAGATGAGCCGATTGAGTGCTCGCATTTCTGTTGCGGCTTGTCAGATCCTGCTGAGTTTCGTTGGTTCGAAGTGCCGAAGTTACTAAAAAACGATAATATCCCAGGTTTTTTGCTTTCAATTTTTGATAGAAATGGTTACCGAGAGTATTCAGCAAATCAGCCATTTCGGGTGTGGCGTAAGGGTAGGAGTGAGTCAATTCTTTGACGTGATAAAGCCGGTTGTTTTTAAGCTTCACTAAAACATGTTCACTGGCCAGTTTTGCACTGTCGGCTTCGAAAGATGCATTGCTGATGTAGATTTGTTTCAGCCCGTTGACTTGTGCGTGTAGGTTTTGTATGTCATTTTTATCGTTCATGATCCGCTGAGCAGTAATTGGAGCCGTTGCATACAAGCTCCTGTCGCAATCCACTATTTCGGGAAATGAACCTGATGTGTTGTCCAGATCAGATTTTTCTAATAATTTTGAAATAAAAAAAACGGAAGCTACAATAAGCAACGCACCCAGCAGTGAGAATTTATAAGTTGAAAAAAAGTATTTTATCGGATCAATGAAAGTATGAAAACGCATAGAGTAATATTTACGCAAAAGTACTGTTTTAAGACTGTACTTCAATGCGCTTTAACGTATTTTGGGAAATATATGCTGTGTAGAAATGATGATGTTTTTTGAATGCTTCATACAAATTATTCAATCCCAAAAAACTGATTTTCGTGTTTTTTGGGATTGAAATATCCTGAAGGTTTTTGCAAGGCAAAGTTCTTTCAGATTATCCTGTGTGCTTTCTGTAAAATGATTGCCAAATATTCAACAGATATTGAGAAGCCTCAAATGACATTTTCCTGTCAGTTAAACTCTTTTCTAAGCTTTTCTACCCACGCTTTTACCCGTTCGTCGGTCTTGCTGCTCTGATTCTCAAAATCGATAGCCAGTCCGCAAAACTGATCAGTTCTCACTGCTTTCGACGAGGTGAATTCATAACCATCTGTCGAAGTGAAACCAATTATTTCTGCTCCGTTTCCTTCGAAAACTCCGGCCAGCAGGCCAATGCCATCCACAAAGTTGTCAGGATAATCCTTTTGGTTTCCAAGGCCGTAAACAGCCACTTTTTTCCCTTTGAAATCGAGTGTGTTTACTATCGGAATCACTTCGTCCCAATGGTCGGGCAGTTCGCCGTCGAACCAGGTGGAAGTACCCAGAATCAGGTTTTCGTAGTTTTTCAATTCGTCTTCCCAGGCTTCGTCCAGGTTAACGGAATCAATTTCGTTTTCAGCAAATTCCTGCTGAATTTTCCTGGCAATTTGAGCGGTTTTCACCGTGCTGTGGCTGTAAAATAAACCTATTTTTTTCATTCTCTTTAACCTTGTATAATTTTTATCAATGCTGTTAATTGATTGTTGAACCAACAATTTATCCAATACATTAATACACTAATTTACTAATAAACTAAAATTCAATTAATTCTTTTGCTGCTTTATATATTTTGTCGGTATTGGGCAAAATCGCTTTTTCCAGTTTTGGATGAAAACCTACCGGTGTAAAGGTAGAACCCACCCGCCGAACCGGAGCATCCAGATACTGAAAAAGTTCAGATCCGATTGTTGCAGCTATTTCAGCTCCAAATCCCGAAAATACCTTATCTTCATGCACAATAAGCACTTTGTTGGTCTTTTTGACCGATTCAAAAATGGTTTCTTTATCCAGCGGAACAAGTGAACGAAGATCGATTACTTCGGCCGAAAATCCTTCTTTGGTTAATCTTTCGGCTGCTTCAAGGCATAAATGTGTGGTATTTCCGTATGTAATGATGGTGAGATCATCTCCGGCCCGGCGTATTCTGGCTTTCCCGAATGGAACTTCAAAATCATCGGGAACTACCGTAGCCGCTTCAGTAGCGTTGTAGAGCGCTTTGGGTTCCATTATTACCGTAAAACCTTCCGATCGCATACTCGTGCGCAGCAATCCGGCAGCATCATCGGCAAAGGAAGGATACACGATTCGTGCGCCCGGCAGCGTTGTAAGGGCGCCTTCAATATTCTGCGAATGGTACAAACCTCCACCAATATATCCTCCCGAAGCAAGCCTCAGGACAACGTTTGGCGTAAACTTACCGTTGCTGCGCCAGTATTCATGCGTCGATTCAACATACTGA
>JAGPGR010000137.1 GCA_018055865.1 Paludibacteraceae bacterium
GGATTAATCCGGCTGCTGCTTCTTTGTGTCGCTGTTCGCCAATTGAAACATTGTTTTGGCTCATTTGCAGCATCTTATTCTTAACTTGTGCTGTGTCTATGCATTGCTGAAGCGACCATTGTTGAGCTTGTGCCGGAGTGATAAATACTAATGTCAGAAGTAACAGTAGCGTTGGTTTTAGTTTGTGAATGCTTACTAACATGGTTGTATAAATTTTTTTTAGTTCGACTTTTTGTTTTTTACTGACAAACTGAAATAAGCAATTGCTGCAAATGCAAGTGTAACTGAAATTCTGAAAATCATTGCTCCAATTGTTTTTGTTTCGTAGATACCGCCACTGTTGATATAAAAAATTAAACCAATAAAAGCGAGGGTAAGTATAGATGCTGAAATACCTAAAATCTTTGCAGTCCATTTTTTAGCTTTCACAAAACCGTAGGCAGCAAACAAATAGAGCAAACTGCTGATAAAATTTGCCCATACAACGAACAAAACATAATTGCCCTCTTTGGCTCTGATGCCAAATAAATCGAAAATAACCGAAGTGCTCAGGAATAAAGTGAGCAGACCAAATGCCCCCAAAATGGTCGCTAATAAGTAAGGAATTGCTTTTTTCATTTTGTTTTTATTAAAGTAAGTATTGAATCTATCATTTTGTTACCGCTTTCAATTAGATCAAATTCAAAGTTGAACAGGCGCCATTTGTACATTTGAAGTTTGAATGCTCCCATAACAATATGTACAAGATCTTCGTTTTCAATCGCATTGGTGAATATGTTTTTCTGTTGTCCGTCGGTCAATAAAGGCATCAGATGTTTCATCATAACAACCATAAGCTTAAGGATAGCTTCGTTGATGCGTTGACTCTCTTCCAATAAACCATCTGAAAAAACAGCTACTACATAATGTGAATTTCGGCTGAAGAACTTAAATTGTTCCTGAAACATGGCTCTGAAATTATCTTCAGGATTCTCTGTCTTGGGAACGTTTGACAATTGCTCATCAATATTCTCTGCTAAATAATCCAGCATTGCAAGAATGATATCTTCTTTACTTGAAAAATGCCGATAAATAGCACTTTCCGAGAAATTCATTTCTTTTGCCAGGTTTTTTATAGTGAGCCCATTTACACCCGAAGTGGTGAGCAGCCTGCTTGCGGCTTCAATGAGTTCTAGTTGGCGTGGTGTTATTTCCATATCTTTTAATTTAGTAATTGAGTGTTGATTTTAGCGTTATTTCGAACGTATCTTACAACACTTTAGTAGCGTTTGTCGGTCTGGGTGCTTTCACAACCATAATTCTTGCCAGCTTATCTGAATCGTTGCTAATAAAGTGCACAATATCTGCCGGACTTTCAATAAGCGAATCTTTTTCACAAACTTCACTTTCAGTGCCAATGTGAATTGTTGGAGTTCCTTCAACAATAAAAAAGAACACATCAACAGGTGTTTTATGTGGTTTTAAACTTTCGCCCGGTTTCAGTGCCATCAGCATTACCTGAGCTGATTCTTTGTTGTACATTTCCCTTACATCAATTTTGTGGGGAGTTTCTTTAATCGGTTGTTTCTGATATTTGTTGATTATCACATAGTTGTATCTTAAAAATGAAATTAATAGAATGTAAGTGAGTGTTCGCTCACAAAGATAGATGAAGTTTTCTGATTAATTGCATGAATGATGAAAAAGATTTGAAATAAAACAAATGACACAAAACATTTTTTTTAATCTTTCCGCTGTCAGTTTATAGTTAAAGTTTTAGTTCATAACGAATTCAATAAAAATTATTTCTATTTTTGTGTTTGAAATGATTTTTTAATAAAAGTGAATCTGATTGTCAACTTCATTTCATTCTGAACTCATCCTTATAACCATTTAAAATTTTACGACAATGAAAAAAAGTTTATTTTTAGTTGCAATGACCTTTTTTGTGTTGAACGTTCATGCACAAACATTGAAACTTGCCCGCACCGTTTTTTTACCGGGCGAACAAATTGAAATTGCGTTTACCGCTCCTGCAAGCTACGCATCGAATGCCTGGGTTGGTATTATTCCATCCTCTGTTTCTCACGGAAGTGAAGCCGAAAACGATAAACATGACATTTCGTATCTTTATCTGAGCAAGAAGACTTCGGGAGTTTTGAAATTTACAGCTCCTAAACAGACCGGTAAATTTGATTTCAGGATGCATGACACCGACAATAACGGAAAGGAAGTGGCTACGGTGAGTTTCGAGGTAAGTAACCAAATTACTACCCCTGCCGTAAAAGAATCAAATGTGGATAAACCGGTTCTCTGGCTTGCTACTCTCCGATTTGCACCCGGTCAGGAGATTAAATTGCATTATAAAACTCCCTCGTGGTTAAAGGCTAATGCATGGATAGGAATTATTCCGGCAAACATCCCTCACGGAAGTGAAGCTGAAAACGACAAACATGATCTGAAATATCAGTATGTGAAGTCATCGGCAGCCGGTGAACTTACTTTCAATGCTCCTACAAATCCGGGAAATTACAGTTTCAGGATGCACGATACGGATTCCGACGGAAAAGAAATTTTGAATATCGGATTTACAGTTAAATAACAAAGCACAGGCATTCTCTCCTTTATAGCGACTCAATGAGCAAAAAGGAAATGAGTTACGACGTTGTCAGTTGACTGCGCCGGGGACGTTTTGCAGCCGTTTTATAGCCTGCAAAAAACTCTTACGATTATCCCGAAGCTCTGGATGTTTTTGTGATTTGCTCAATCATTCCTTTGAAAATAAATCCATGGAATGGCAGAACTGAAAACCAATACATTCTTCCGTTCAGCCCCAACGGCCTGAAAGTGGCAGTTTGTACCAGTCGGTTTTCTACAATTCTGAATTCGAGCCACGCATCGCCGGGTAATTTCATTTCGGCATACAGGAGCAACCGTCCTTCCTCTTTGTTGGCATACAGCACTCTCCAGAAATCCAGTGCATCGCCTGCATGCAAGGTGTCATCCGAAGTGCGTCCTCTTCTCAGCCCCACACCGCCTGCCATTTTGTCCATAAATCCTCTTATTTTCCAAAGCCAGTTGCCGTAGTACCAGCCGGTATCGCCTCCAATGCTCCAAATCCTGCTGATGCAATCCACTCTGTTGACAAAGGTTTTTTCTCTAACGTCTTTGAAACATCCAAATGTGGGTACTTCGATAAATTCGGAGATATTGAAAGCGGAATTGCTGCTGATAAAAGCATCTTTCCAACTGGAAATCACTTCGTTGCGTTCTATCTTACTGAATGCTCTTTCCAACGCGGTCCGGTAATCGATGGGGTTAATGCCCAATATTTCATTGATATCCCGGTTACGGCATATTACTTCCACTTTCATGCTGTCAACAAGTGCAATGGCCAGTTTATAAGAAGTCGATGTCACAAAATAAAGCCAGTAAGACGAAAGTTTGGGAGTCATAACCGGCACAGTATAAATATATCGCTTCAGATTTCTCACGCGGCCAAACTCCAAAAGCATTTCCTTGTACGTCAGTATGTCCGGTCCGCCAATGTCGAAATCCTGATTATAGGTTTTGGGGTTCAACATCGTCAGTGAAAGCATGGTTATCACATCCGATATGCCTATTGGCTGGCATCTGGTGTTGAGCCACCTGGGTGCCACCATGATAGGCAGTTTTTCGACCAAATCCCTCATTATTTCGAAGGAGGCGCTCCCTGATCCAATAATTATACCTGCTCTCAACGTAGTGAAATAATACGTTCCCTTACTTAGTTCCGCTTCTACACTCTTGCGTGAAGCCAGGTGTTTCGATAATTCGTTTCCGTTGATAATTCCACTTAAAAAAATAACGTGCCGGGCTTTCGTTTTATTTATGGCTTCTCTGAAGTTGATGGCCGATTGCTGTTCCGCCTCCTGATAGTTGGATGTGGCCGCCATGGAGTGAACCAAATAATAAGCTCCGTCGATATCGGTGGGGATATTGTTCAGCGTGGCTTTGTCCAGCAAGTCGATCTGAATAACTTTTATTTTCGATAGGAGCGATTCTGGAGGCGAAAAGCGCCCGATGTCCCTTACACCGCAAATAACATCATGACCATTTTCGACCAAAACCGGTAGTAAACGTTTCCCGATATATCCGGAAGCACCTGTAAGAAGTATTTTCATTTTTTTTTTTGATTATCAAAGAATAACAAAACATTCCTCCCCGTGGTTCAACTATAATGAAGTCATCTTGACTTTTTTTAAAACAATAGAAAACATAGAATAATTTATACTTATTCTCATATATTCGGAAACATAGTGAAAAATATCTTCGATATTTTTAAACTATTGTTATCGAAATTAAATAAAATAGCACGAAAATTCAATAAAATAAGACTATTGTTCTCTATGTTTTAAAAGTCGATACGAGTTCAATGGATAAAATACCCGTTCATCCGGGTTGATGTTTTTTTAATGTGATTGGGGCAACGGGAACGGAGGCTGTGAATTGTGATAAGAGAATCCAATCATAGAGTCTCTATTTGAATTCTTTTTCGACTTGCCAAAAAGAAATGTCGGGAGGTCCGACCATGAAATTCCCTGATTCTGCAATGAATTTCTGTAAGTGCCCGGTTGTCATGTGTGTGGAATTATAATAGGACTCGTCACTCCATTCTTCGTATAGAAGAATATTTGTTTTGTCTTTCGGATCAACATGCAGTTTAATATTAACAAAATGAGGTTCCAGTTTCACAGAATCTATCAATGCTGTTAAAGCTGAAACGGCATCCGCTTCTTTAGTCAGTTGTGCTTTGTATTTTATTAATACAATGACATTTTTTGAATCATGCTCCTGGTTGTCAGATTTGGTACAACCAGTAAATAACAAAGCCGTAATTACGACAATTGCCTGAAAAAATAGTTTTTTTCCTATTCTCATATTTTTTATATTTAAAAGTTACTAGTAGGGTTTAGCTGGTGGATTTTCCGTATTTCCGGAAATAATGTCGGGTGAATATTATACATTTCTTTCTGATATATTTTTGAGTCCACTCCGAAAAGTCATATTTTTGTCTTTTACCCCTGAATCCCCTGAAGGGGACTTTCGCAGAGTGCTGATTTTCAGATTTTTCACCTAATAGCTAAAGGGTAGAAAAAGTCAGAAAATCAAAACAAGTGGTTTTAGGAGTGGACTCATTTTTTAAATATTGAACATTCCCGGGGCTAAAGTATAGAAGTCATCTTGACTTTTTTTAAAACAATAGAAAACATAGAATAATTTATACTTATTCTCATATATTCGGAAACATAGTGAAAATATCTTCGATATTTTTAAACTATTGTTATCGAAATTAAATAAAACAGCACGAAAATTCAATAAAATAAGACTATTGTTCTCTATGTTTTAAAAGTCGATACGAGTTCATAAAGTAAAATTATTTTCTCAGCCAGGAAATTGTTTTCTTTTTCAGGAATGAATCGTCGAGGCAGGTGGACAGAAGTCCGAGATAATTGAGCAACGACCTGCATTCCTTTGCATTCAAAGTTCCGGAAGGAAAAAGTGCCATAAGTTCGCGTTCTGATTTGCGGGATAGACTGAAAAGCGAAACTCGTTCGGCCCCTTTTGGTGGAATGGACGGGACTGAAACCTCCAGTAAGCGTGCTTTGGTTC
>JAGPGR010000138.1 GCA_018055865.1 Paludibacteraceae bacterium
CATCTGAAAACGTTTGTACTGACGCATGTCGTTGCTGGTATTTTTGTAAACGGCACGTGCATCTTCGGGTCCAAGTTCGGTGACCCGCAACACCATGGCCTGCTCATTTTGCTGCAGAAGGTGCGGCTGGCTCGGGTCTGTCTCGCGGGTTATTCCGGGAGGAAGTATGTAATTCACAGGTGTTTTACGCCCGTTTTCTTCAATATTAACAGCCAACACATCCATTCGGGCATTGGATGCCGAAGCAGTGGTAGAGAGCGGTTTTGTATAGGTTTTCCATTCACCGCGCACCAAATCGAGCGAAGCAAACCGCACGTGTGTTTCTTTTTCAAATCCGGTAAGAAACAACCTGACAAAGCGGATAGACTTGAAATTCCGGATGCTGCCCACTTTATCAGTGTACTCGCGAATGGGGATTTTGAACTGATACCATTTTACTTTTTCTGTATTTCCGTTTTTCAATGTTACGCTTGCCTCCACCAGGTCGGTTATGAAATTTGTTCCAACCTGCATATTTTCAGGCCGAAGCTGCACTTTGTATTGAAAATATTTTTCGTATTCATTCAGCGTATTATCGGAGTTAATATCTTCAATATCAGGAGCCAGCGTAGCCGAGGTGCTGTATTCTGTTCCTGCTTCGGCAGCATCTGGCGAATTTCTTTCGGTGCCGTTGTAATACTTGTACCGTTCGAGGATGCTCAAATTCCGGTCATCATAATCCCGACCCAGGTAGAAATGATAGTTGTCGCCCGAGGGATCATTGAGCGGCGAATGCGGGTCGCTCTGCATCTGAGTGACCACGGCCGGATCCAGATGGGTTGTAATATTTTCGACGTATGCTTTATAAGTCGGAAAAGTAAATTCATCCTCTGTGGAAAGTCCGTTTAATCCTACGTCCTGTTTCTCGCGGGCACCGGCAGTATTATCAAAAGCAATGACAGTAGATTGGGTGAGCGGAATACGCCCCCATACGGTAGTTTCGAAGTTCTGATTCGTATTGTCAATGGGCAGTCCATGTTCGAATGATTTTTTTCCGTCTTTCAGAATATCTTCGCTGATGTCGCCCAGATTGAAATAAAGATCACCGCCCGAATTATTCTGAGTTCCATAAACAAACGGATCCATCATCCAGAATTCGATGTATTCGATGTTGGCTGTTTCGAAATCTGAAGTTTCGATCTTGCGCATAATGCCTCCCCACCGGTCCTGCGGATTTTTCAGTTTACCGGTAGCCGGATTTATCCCTGTCACATCCAGGTTATACGGACCGCGTTCTTCCGGGTAAAATGAGAGATTGAGCAGTGTCATCAGTGATGTTCCCGTAGGGTCAATATCCCGATTCGGAAAGAGTTCAGTTTCACGCACCTGGCGTGTGTAGTGATTGGATTGCGACTCGAGATTACCCCGCAAATTAGGAGGAGTGGTGCGGGCTTCGCTGTTCAGAATCCGGTCAACGGCATACCAGGCCATCAAAGCACGGTTTTTTCCGTTATCCACATTGTTGCTTAAGGTCGATTCCTCGAACATGCCCGGCGTACTGGCCAGATACCAGTTGTAAGGATAATGAATATCTATGTTCGTTTTTGTTGATTCAAAATCGTCCAGGTAGGCCAGCCCCATATCGCTTATCACTTTCGAGTGTCCCGGAATAAGCTGCGCATATTCAGCATTGAAAGCAATGGACGAAGGTTGGGTTACATTTACAAAAGGGAGTTTATCGAGTGCATTGGTTATCCACTGCGATTCACGTCTCCACGAGGTGTTAAGTCCCCATATCGTGTTTTTGATAGGTTCGCTGCCTGTATTCACTTTCTTGGTCAGTGGCATTTCGGAGAGGTGCATCAACGTTCCGCCCAGACTGAAATCCTTACTGAACTGATACTCCAGGTGAGTACCTACCAGCGACTTCCGTTGCATGCTGAACATAGACTGATTTTCCAGCTTAACATTTACATTCGTGTTGCTTTCGATGATGGACTGATTCAGTATGGTTACGGTTCCCATGGTGTAATCTACCGAATAATCCACATTTTCAATCAGTGTTTTTCCACCGGCAGTTACCACTACTGATCCACGTGGTACGTTCATGGCGTTCAGGCGGATTTCCGAACCCGAAGCCGAGCCTTTGTATCTTCCCACAAGCGAGAATTTGTTTTTTTCACTAAATTCCTGAGCCACTACCAGCGTGGAGTCATATAGTTCCTGATACACATATTTATCGGCAATGGCATCGTTCGCTATTTTGGTACGCAGATGAGTACCAAATGGTTCGAGTACCGGAAAAATAATTCTTCCCGACGAAGAAAGTGCCGTATAACCTTCCACATAGTCAAAACGACCATCCGGATTGACGGTATTTTTCACATCCAGCCTGTCCAGATTCATCACCCGAAGCAGCAGCTGATTGGCTATGTTTCCTTCAGGAAAATACTGCAATTCTGTTCCGATAGAATCATTCCGGTACATGATATTCATGATGAAATCTTCCTGCTGCATCTGCATGGCTCCGATGGAGTAGATATTCTTCATCATCAGATCCCACGAAGCCAGCTGAGGAGATTGTGTGGTACTCTTCAAAAGCTTTAATACCAATGCTTCTGGAGCTTTTATATTGTCAGTAGAGAATTCACCTACCTGATAAATTTGCCCCTGATAGATGGATTCATAAGCCACTGCCAGCAGTTCATCCAGATTTATTGCAGAGCGCAGCGAAATGAAACCGAGGGCATTGTTGACTGTATATTCTGATGGATCGAGCCGGCGCGCATTCTCTATTTTTTCATAATCTTCTCCTCCGTTGATGCCTGTTGCAGCCGGCGGATAAGTGGCGGACAACACAGCATTTGTTTGTTGAATATCGCGCACATTGCCCAGCGAATTGATTTCACTGTACAATGAATTTGAATTGTTGGCCATCACGGCAATTCCGCCATTTCGGGTCCAGTGTGAATTGTCAATAACCTGAGGCTCAGCCAAATCCATAAAAGCAACGATGTTTCGGGCTTCGTTGAAATTGCCACGCTTGTTGGTTATCCACACTTCTACCCGGTTCAGAGTAATGCCCGATGAGATAAACGGGAGTTTACTCATGGACTGCTCGTAATTATCGCGAAAAACATGTCCGAGAAAAAAGTGCCGGTTATCGTCGTACTGGTCAATTTTGACTTCGAAAGGGATAGTCTGAGCGCCTCCTTTGGAACTGACAGTCTGCGACTCCGACTCCTGCTGCGATGCAAGGGCCGAAATGCGGAACTTACCGAACTGCAAATCTGTTTTTATACCAAAAAGCGCTGTGCTTCCGGTAATGAGCGATCCGTTCAGTTGCATGCTCACATTTCCGGCTTCTATGTTTTGAATAATATCATCTTCCTTGCCTTTGAATGCCAGTTTAGCCAGCTTCTGATCAAAATCGAACGATGCTTCTGTGTTGTAGTTCAATCCAAAATTGATTTTATCGCCTACCGATCCGGTTACATTCATCTGGATCTTCTGATCGAAATTCGGAACGTTGGAGCGCCGAGCACGCTGTGGAAGTACGGGATTGTTGATAAAATTACTTTTGAAACCGAATATGAGTTCTGCCGAACCCTGAGTCTTGATTTGCACACCACCCGGACCGAAAATTTTGTCGGCAGGTCCGAGGCTGAATTTCATATCCGTAGCCGAAAATTTATCCTCGTTGCTTTCCACTCCTTTCACATTTCTGTCTCTCCAGTACTCCAGCATGCTTTTTTGGAGTGAATATTTGTTGTATTCTTCGGGTGTGAGAGTCAGCGGAGTGGATATTTCCAGTTCGCCTGCTTTGGTTCGGATCACATAATTTCCTGAATTTACATCGTATTCTATCACCGTCTGCACATTGGCCGGATTCCGGAGATCCATGGGATAGACCTTGTTGAGGTCATCGTAGGTTTCGATAGACTGATTGTTTACAGGGAAACGGGTGGTAGTGTCTTTGGAAGCTGTTGAAGTGGTTGTGAGTGGTTGTTGAGATAGTATTTCTGCTGAGAAATGGGATGTAGAGTGGCGGGCAGAGCTTACAAAGCCGTAAGCAGTACCAACCAGAATTAAAAAGAAAATTATGAAAGGAATTATTTTTTTCCTGATAATCATATCTTTACCTACAACTGTACAAAAATCAGTTGTGTTTCTACAATCCGTTTTTTACAACTAAATTATAACATCTTAAGTGCCTGTTTTATCACTTGTTCTACCGTGAGCGAAGCATTCTCGCGTATTATTTTTTCCACTACTTTTTGCGATGCAACAGCCGCAAAACCCAGCATAGTAAGCGCAGCCACTGTTTCTTCTCTCAGCGTATTGGAACCTGCACCAAGCGTCGAACCTTTCGGTAGTGAACCATCCGTATCGCTTATTTTCAGAATCTTATCCTTCAAATCCACAATGATGCGCTGAGCAGTTTTGGTGCCGATGCCTTTGATGGTATTGAGCGAAACGACGTCTCCGCCGGCTATCATCTGCTGGATTTCCGATGCACTGTACGACGACATTATCACCCTGGCCGTATTGGCACCGATACCGGGAACCGAAATAAGAAGCAAAAAAAGCTGCCGTTCACTGCGGTTCATAAACCCGAACAACAAGTGAGCATCTTCGCGAATGGCCTCATATACAAAAAGATGCGCGTCTTCTTTTTTGTTGAGTGAGCTGTAGGTTGTGAGCGAAATGTTGATAAAATAACCTATTCCGCCGGTTTCGAGTACTACGCTTGTAGGCGTGAGTTCTGTTATCGTTCCTTTTATGTAGTCTATCATTGCTGTTTTTTTGAATATGAGTTTTTGAATATCAGCCATTGAAACAGGATTAGAATTTCAATGTATTCGGAAAGTATAACGTTTATTTCAGCGAAATAGTACAATTTACATCTAAAAAGACGGCACAAAAATACACGGGCAGCGGGTAGTTTACGGGAATATTATCCGTTGAAGGCTTAGTGCCGTGCAGCCGGCGAAGGATTTCTGAAAAAAAAAGTTTAGTAATCAGTGGATAGTATAGTACACCATACAGATAACACTTCCAGCGTAAATCTGCAGTTTTGATATGTAGAATAATACATAAACAGAGATACTTTACCCGGGTAGCTGAACTAATAATTATTGGGTAAAACCGGTCAGGGTCAGACTTTCAAAATTCTATTTTCTTCTTTTGGTAAGGCTGAATCCGTTATTGATAGCATAAGCCGGATTGATAAGGCACACGGCCACTTTTTCATACCACCTGAATCCGTTTTTACGCATGGATAACGTGGCTTTGTGGGTGAATTCACCCAGCAATGAGCCCGCAACCGGCGTCACTATCAAATCCTGTATGCTCGGCTGTTCTACCCCGCCTTCCCAGACATACTCCCAAAACAGCGACTGAAATAAGTTATGCAATGACGACTGCAGCAATGTGCCGCCTTGCGACCGGATGGCATTGTAATAATATGAACCTTGATACGGATGTCCGATGTAATTGACCACCCATAAATCATGATCGATAACCGGTGGCGAGGTAAACGTTTTTTTATACTGTTTCTGCATGACCGGTAATTGGAATTTATTCTCCGCATACCATTGCGTAATTTCAGGAGGAGCTACAACCAGATAAAGCCCGATAGACAAACTGT
>JAGPGR010000004.1 GCA_018055865.1 Paludibacteraceae bacterium
ATCGCAGGAGGAATTGGTGAAATCTGATGTTCAGATATCAATAGCCGACGTGAAAGGTACCAATGATGAAACCGGTGTGGATATTGCTACTCTGCAGGAACATAAAGTGATTGTACAGGAAGAAGTGGTGGAAGAAAAAGTGTTCGAAATTGTGGAACAACCGCCTTCGTTCCCCGGTGGAGAAGCAGCCATGTATGAATGGCTCAGTAAAAACATCAATTATCCGGTTATTGCTCAGGAAAACAACATTCAGGGACGTGTTAAGTGTCAGTGTGTGGTAGGGAGCAATGGTGAAATTGAAGATGTAAAAGTAGTTCGTGGTGTTGACGCCAGTTTGGACAAAGAAGCTATCCGGGTAATCAGATCCATGCCAAAGTGGATTCCCGGAAAACAAGGTGGAAATGCCGTGAAAGTACGCTACACGTTACCGGTACAGTTTAAGTTGCAATAATACTTAAATCACAATTAAAAAATGACAAAATTTAATCAGTCTTGATTTTTTTCAGGATTTGATTAAATTTTGTCTTGTTTATCACAATAAAAGTAGGTGTTTTATTGTTGATTTATAAACGATTTCAACAAGGGGAAGCCTGTGTGTTGTAAAAAGTTGAAACGTAAATAAAAATTATTCAACCTATACCCGATTTCATATACATTAAGTCATGAAAAAAGAAACCCTGTTGACAGTTTTGTTGCTCACAGTTTTACTGTTTGCGGCATGTGGCAAGAAGGCCAAAAGAACTGAAAATACGAACACAATGACCAGCGGTTACATCAAAATAGCTGTTGATCAGACTGTTCAGAACGTGATTCAGAACGAAATTGATGTATACGAAGCGCTGCATCCTGTTAAAATTGAACCAATCTATACTTCTGAGCAAGAAGCAGTTGAACTACTGAAAAAAGACAGCGTTCGTTTTGCAGTGACAGCCCGAAAATTTACACAAGCAGAACTTAGCTATTTTCATGAAAAGACATTTCAACCCGAAGCTATCCGAATAGCTATCGACGGAGTTGCAATAATTACAAACCCTTCGAACAAAGACTCTGTAATAAGCGTAAAGGACGTAAAACGCATTCTTACAGGAGAAGTGACTCAATGGAATCAGATTTATCCGGCGTCAAAAATGGGTAAAATTCAGGTTGTATTCGACAATACAAACTCAAGCATAGTACGTTATGCAAATGATTCTATCTGCCGTGACAAACCTTTGTCGCGCAGTTTGAGTGCTCTTGAGCTGAATCAGGAAGTGGTGGAACATGTGGCAAAAGTTCCAAATGCACTGGGCTTGATTGGAGTCAACCATATCAGCGATATGAATGATTCAATAGTTGTTGATTTTACTAATAAAGTGCGTGTAATGAAGGTTTCTTATGAAGATAACGCTGTAGCAGCAAACAGTGTACAACCTTTACAATATTACCTGTACAATGCTGAATATCCTTTCAGGCGCGCCATTTATGTGCTTCTGAATGACCCTAGGGGCGAATTACCCAAAGGATTTACCCGTTTTATTGTGGGCGATAAGGGTCAGCGTATCATTAAGCGCACCGGGTTACTCCCCTCAACAATGCCTATTCAGGCAGTGAAAATAGTTGAATAATCTTATATGAATATCAAAAACAAAAATTTGGTATAAAATTTGGAGAATAGACATTACATTGATATTAATATTAACAATTATATAAAAGAAAAATGAAAAAAGGAATGATTTTAACACTGTTTGTGGCACTTTTTACCATGTTGTCGGCAAGCAACAAAACGGCGATAGATTATTACGAATCGGGTGATATGAAAAAAGCCAAATCTTTATTTTTAGCTACACCAAATCTTGATGCAGTTGATTATTACTATTTGGGAATGATAAATCTGAAAGAAAATAACCAAAAAGCAGCAAGTGAATCTTTCAGCAAAGGACTGCAGGCAGATCCGGCTAACTTATTCAATAGTGTTGGTATGGCTGCTATTCAGTTGGCAACCGAACCCAAAGTTGCTGAAAAAGCCCTTAAAGCAATCAGTGGTAATAAACTGTATAAAAAAGATCCGAAAATGCAGGTAGCTATTGCTGAGGCTTTTACGCTGATTAAAAATAAAGCATTGACCGATATGTATATAGCTAAAGCTAAAAAAGCAGATAAGAAAAGTGCGCTTCCTTATATTTTTGAGGGAAATCAGTTGATGGCCAATGGAAAAAACAACGAAGCAGCTGTAAGTTTCGAAAATGCAGTTTATTTTGACCCCAATTCTAAAATTGCACTTGTTAAATTGGCTCAACTGTATGTAGGAACAAGAAAACAAATTGCTTTCGATTATCTGGATAAAACCACTACACTGGATCCTAACTACGAATATGGATGGAAAACTCAAGCCGATTTGCGTTACAAAAACGGTTTTTATCCCGAAGCTAAAAAAGCATTTGAAAAATACATGAGTTTGATTAAACCTCAACCTGAAGATTATCAAACTTACGGCGAGATACTTTATTTCAATAAAGATTTCACCGGATCGTTGGAAGCATTAGCTAAAGCTCCGGTGAATACCGTAACTAATCGTCTGAAAATGTACAGTTTACACGATCAAAACAAATATGATGAAGCAATCCCCATAGCTCAAACACTTGTTAATACAACCAGCAAATCGGATTTGATTTATCAGGATTATGCTTTCTATGCCGAAATGCTCAACAAAACAAAAGATTATCAAGGTGCAGCAAAATATTATGAGTTAGCTTACGAGGCGGATACAACCCGCATCAGCGGAATTACCGACATTGCACGTGCATATGAACGAGCCAGGGATTATCCAAAAGCTATTCAATACTATCAGAAAGTAATTGATGTAAATCCGGCTCACACACTGGCAGATATGTATTCGTTGGGTGTGGCATATTATAGTGCTGGAACAGATCTCACAGCTACTCCAGATGAGCTGAATCGTTATGAGTACTTGTCCAAAGCAAGCGACGCATTCGGCAATATGGCTACCACTTTCCCGGATCAATACGTTGGACTACTATATCAGGCTCGTGCAAATTCTGCCATGGACCCCGAAACAACTAAAGGACTTGCAAAGCCCTATTATGAAAAATTGCTGCCTACGTTGCTTCTGACTCCGACTGAACGCAAAAGCGAAATCATGGAAGTTTATCAGTATATGGGTATTTATTTCCTGAAAAAGGACGATTATCCACAATCCCGTTCATACTGGGTGAAGGTGCTGGAACTCGATCCCGAAAACGCCATAGCCAAACAGGTAATTACAAGTATTGATTCTGTAAAAAGAAAATAAACCAGATTCAAAAAACAAAATAAAAGGCTGCTTTCGGGCGGCCTTTTTTGCGTCAATAAAAAGTGTTAACTTTGCAGGCCATTTTTTACATAATCAGAATTGGAACATTATAACACATTTCTAACAGATAAAGGGCTGAGAATAATTCATTTACCTCAGTCGTCACCGGTTTCGTACTGCGGAGTTATTGTCAATGTGGGCTCAAGAGACGAAAACGAAGATGAGCAGGGAATGGCACATTTCATTGAGCACATGTTGTTCAAGGGAACCAACAAACGGCGATCGTCTCAGATTATCAACAGGCTGGAGGATGTAGGAGGCGAATTGAATGCCTATACATCCAAGGAGGAAACGGTAATATACGCCGGTTTTCTGAGTGAATATACCGAAAGAACCATTGAACTGATAGCCGATCTGGTACAGCACTCCCGATTTCCTGAAGCGGAAGTGGAAAAAGAATTATTGGTGATACAGGATGAAATCCAATCGTACAAAGACAGCCCTTCTGAATTAATTTACGATGACTTCGAAGAAATCCTTTTTGACTCCAATCCGATGGCTCACAATGTGTTGGGAAGATCGGAAAATCTAGAAAAATTCACTTCAAAAAAAGCGATGGAATTTTATCATACATTCTATCAGCCAGAAAATATGGTTTTCTTTTCTTCAGGCAGCCAAGATTTGAAAAAAATTATCAGGTGGGTTTCCAAATATTTCGATTTTCGTCAGAAAGGATATGGAAATCACGCCCGTATAATACCTCCAACAACGAGCAAAGAAGTAAAAACCATCAGCCGGGATACGCATCAGGTGCATGTGCTGATGGGAGCGAGAGCATACGACCTTTATCATCCCGAAAGAATGACCATGTATCTGCTGAATAATATTCTGGGTGGACCCGGAATGAATAGTTTGCTCAATCTTTCGCTCAGAGAACGCAATGGACTGGTTTATACGGTCGAATCTTCGGTACAGACTTTTACGGATTGTGGCTGGTGGGGAGTCTATTTTGGTACCGATCCGGAAAATGCAGATAAATGCGAACGCCTGGTTCGGACGGAATTAATGAAATTGTGCGATAGCAGGATTTCTGAACCAAAACTCAAAAAATACAAACTCCAGCTCGAGGGCCAACTGGCAATAGCTGCCGAAAACAAGGAAAGTATGGCACTTTCTCTTGGGAAAAGCTACCTGCGATACGGAAAATTCGATTCCAATGAGCAAATAAGAAAGAAAATTGAAGAAATAACAACTGACCGTTTGCAACAGGTAGCTTCCGAAATGTTTGATGTAAATAAACTGACTGTGCTGAAATACACCTGATTATGACACTCGACGATTATGTACTGCAACATATAGATGAAGAGCCGGAATATCTGGCTGCAATAAACCGCAAAACCTGGGTGAAACTGATGAATCCCCGAATGTGCTCGGGCCATCTACAAGGGCGTGTGTTGAGTATGATATCCCGGATGATTCGACCGGAGCGAGTTTTGGAAATTGGAACTTTTACCGGATATTCTGCACTTTGTTTTGCCGAATCGTTGCCCGAAAGCGGATTTGTTGATACCATCGAAATAGATGACGAACTGGAAGATTTTATCCGGGATAATTTCCGCCAGTCTCCTTTTGAGGGTAAGATTAATCTTCATATTGGCAATGCGTTGGAAATCGTTCCCTCGCTTAAATACGATTACGATCTGGTTTTTGTGGATGCTGATAAAAGTCAGTACAGACGATATTATGAAGCTGTTTTCCCTAAAGTAAAAGCCGGCGGATTTATCCTTGTCGACAATACGATTTGGGCAGGTAAAGTGATTGAAAACGTGCAGTCAAACGACCGGCAAACCAGCGAAATTATTCGTTTCAACGATCTGATTAAAGCTGATAATAGGATAGAAAAGATCATTTTGCCCCTTCGGGATGGCTTGACAATTATCCGAAAAAAGTAGTATCAAACAATGAATTTGAATTTTCTCTTTTCTTTTCTCTTTTATCTTTTTCGTTTGTTTTAGTTAAAAAAATCTGACAGAAAAAATGTATACTTACGAATTGGACTTCAAAGTGCGCGATTACGAATGTGATTTGCAGGGGATTGTGAATAATGCAGTGTATCAGAATTATCTGGAACATACACGCCACGAATTTTTGCTGAACAGTCATGTAAGTTTCTCTGAACTTCATGAACAAGGAATTGATGCCGTGGTAGCACGAATAGAAATAGCATACAAAAATCCGTTACGCTCACGGGATGAATTTGTTTGCAAGTTGAATGTGAAAAAAGAAGGGGTGAGATATATTTTTCATCAGGCCATATACCGCAGACCGGATAATAAATTGTGTGTAACAGCCAAAGTGACAACCGTAGTAGTAGTGGATGGAAAATTGGTGTCTCAGTTTGATCTTTTCGATAAATTAATAGCAGAAAGTGAACGTTGAAGCAACTTTTTAAGGTGTAAATTTGTTTGAAAGTAAATTACAACAACTGAACATGAATGAGTTTTTAGAAAAAGAAGAAAGAATAGTAAGAATGCTTCGCACCGTATTCGATCCCGAGATACCAGTGAATATTTATGATTTGGGATTGATTTACAAAATTGAAGTAAAAGAGGAAGGTGTGGTGGATATTGATATGACCCTTACAGCTCCCAATTGTCCTGCTGTGGATTTCATTGTTGAAGATGTGATAATGAAAGTAGAAAGCGTTGAAGGCATTAATAAAGCCAATGTAAATATCGTTTTTGACCCGCCCTGGGATAAAGATATGATGAGCGAGGAAGCTCAATTGGAACTGGGCTTTCTATAAATTTGAACTTTTCAACCATTCAACTACTCAATCACTCATGATTTACTTCGTTTCCGATGCACATTTAGGTTCCCGGCTTGTGAAAAATCCCCGTGAGCACGAAATGCGTCTGGTGAACTGGCTGGATAAAGTCAAATCCGATGCTGAGGCCATTTACATGCTTGGCGATATGTTTGATTTCTGGTTTGAGTATAAAACGGTGATGCCCAAAGGATTTGTCCGTTTTCTGGGAAAAATGGCCGAACTGACTGATAGTGGAATTGAAATACATTACTTTACAGGAAATCATGATATCTGGACTTTTGGATATCTGGAACACGAGATTGGATTGAAAATTCACCGCATGGCTGAAATTATAGAACTTAGTGGCAAGAAATTCTACTTAGCTCACGGAGACGAACTTTTTTCAGATGAAAAAGGATTTAAGATAATCCGGAGAATATTCCACAGTCCGACTCTTCAGAAGTTGTTTCAGTTGCTCCCTCCCCGGATAGGGCAAAATTTCGGATATGCATGGTCCAAGAGTAACAGGGAAAAGATTCTTCACCTCGAAAACAACTATCAGGGTGAAGAAAACGAACCGCTGGTCGTTTTTGCAAAGAAATTTGTTGAAAGTCATGATGTCGATTTCCTTATTTTCGGTCACAGACATATAGAACTGGATCTGGAACTGAAAACCCAATCGAGAGTTATTATTTTAGGCGATTTTATAGGTATTTTCTCCTATGGAATTTTTGATGGTGTGAATTTCAGGCTGGAAGCAGATGCACCCGCTTAGAATTGTACCTTCACCAGTACCGGGCAATGGTCCGAAAGAAAATCTTTCCCTTCCTGCTCCGCTAAAACTCCGTATTTCAGAACCCTCACTTCGTTTTTCACAAAAATATAATCAATCAGTTCCCTTTCTGCCAAAGGTGTACGTCCAAAATCATGAAATGACCAATCCGGACCATAAACCACGGGTGAAATTGTTCGTGAATCGGTTAAATGAAGAGGGTTATTGGCATCAACAATATTCTTTATTACGGATGATACAGGCGAAGCATTGAAATCGCCCAAAACCAATACAGGCATTTCTCCGGCCAGTTCATTTACTTTTTTCAGTATCAGGTTGCCGCTTTCCTGTCGTGCAGTTTCTCCTTTATGATCAAAGTGCGTGTTCAGTACAAAGAATGACTTACCACTCAATTTCTCCCGAAATACAGCCCAGGTGGCAATTCGCTCGATGGCTGCATCCCAGCCCTTGAGGCCAATTGCATCAGGCGTTTCGCTCAACCAAAAAGTACCCGACGATAGCAAAGTCATTCTTTCGGTATGATAAAAAATCGGACTGTATTCCCCTTTTTCTTTCCCGTCGGCTCTGCCAACTCCAATATAGTTGTAGTTTTTCAATGCCTGACGTATGTCCAGCAACTGATTGTGAAGCACCTCCTGCATTCCCACTATGTCAGCCTCATAAAAGCTGACAGAATTTGCTACACGAACTTGCCTGAATTTCCAGTTGTTTTCGTTGTCATTCTGATGATCAAGTCTGATGTTGAATGTCATCACATTCAATTCCGCAGGTGTTTTGGTTGAAACTTGATTTTGAACAGAGCACGACATGAGTGCCAGTGTCACAAGAAATGTGAGTGTTAACTTTTTCATAATGAGTCAATTTAGTATTTTCCTTTCCAAAGAGTACGAAGCCATTCACCCGTTTTTCTTTCAGCCGGATTGTCCTGAACTTTCCAGATACGTTCTTTTTCCAGTTTATCCGGCATGAATTGTTGCTCTATAAAGTTATTGTCAAAATCATGAGAATATTTGTATCCTTTTCCGTAATCCAGGTTTTTCATCAGGCGGGTAGGTGCATTGCGCAGATGGAGTGGTACGGGAAGATTTCCTGTTTTTTCGACCAATGCCAGCGCTGCATCGATAGCCAGGTATGCCGAATTACTTTTGGGAGATGAAGCCAGATAAATGGTGGTTTCGGCTAAGATAATGCGTCCTTCTGGCCAGCCAATTTTGTGCAAGGCATCAAAGCAAGTGTTAGCAAGCAGCAAGGCATTTGGATTAGCCAGGCCGATATCTTCGGCAGCTGAAATGACCAACCTCCGTGCTATAAATTTCGGGTCCTCGCCTCCGGCAACCATGCGTGCCAGCCAGTAAATTGCTGCGTCGGGGTCGCTGCCGCGGATAGATTTGATGAAAGCTGAAATGATATCATAATGCACTTCGCCATCTTTATCGTATGCCATCGGGTTTTGCTGAAGGCGGTTTGTCACTATTTCGTTGGTGATGTGAACTTCAACATCAGATTCGGATCCAACAACTAATTCAATAATATTGAGTAGTTTGCGTGCATCTCCACCTGAAAATCGGAGCATAGCTTCTTTCTCATCTACAAGAATGGTTCTTTTCTTCAGTTCAGTGTCGTTTTTGATTACCCGGTCGGCCAGTTCCATCAAATCATCCTCCTCCAGCGGTTTCAGTACATACACCTGGCAACGTGAAAGCAGTGGTGTGATTACTTCGAATGAGGGATTTTCGGTAGTGGCGCCAATCAGTGTGACAGTGCCGTTTTCCACAGCTCCCAGAAGCGAATCCTGTTGCGATTTGCTGAACCGGTGAATTTCATCAATGAAAAGTATGGGACTTGCCTGAGAAAAAAATCGACTCGATTTGGCTTTCTCTATTACCTCACGAACATCTTTTACACCAGAAGAAACAGCACTGAGCGTGTAAAAAGGCCTTTCCAGTTGATTGGCAATGATGCGGGCAAGGGTAGTTTTACCCACACCCGGAGGTCCCCACAGGATGAATGAGGATATATTCCCCGAGTCAATCATCAGCCGGAGAATAGAATTCTTTCCGACCAGATGTTTTTGACCGATGTATTCGTCCAGGTTCTTCGGGCGCATCCGTTCTGCTAAAGGGGGCATCTTTTATTGAATTAATGAATATACAAAGTTATGATTTTTTCAGTATAAAAAAAGAAATGGAATTGTAAGCTTTAGAAAAAAATAAGGTTGAAAAAATCCAACCTTATTTGTAAATTAGTTCTGTATTTTCAAACCAAAATTGACGGACGATATGAGCTGTTATATATAAAAAAACAGGAACGGCCTTTTATCTTGTCGATAATGGGCTTAGAGAGTTCTTCGGGCACTGCCGGACAGCCAAAGCTCCTTCCGATATAACCCTGATTGTTAATCATTTTCTGACTTACATAACTGGCACCATGCACAACAATGGCTCGATCGAACGTACTAGAGTTGCATTTTTCGAGTCCTATCAGCCGAAGCGAATAGCCGTGTTTGCCCATGTAGGTTTCGTCTGTTACATACACTCCCAGGCTGCTTTTGAGTGAGTTAGGGGTGTTGCTGAAGTTTTTTGCAATTGCTGTTCCCGTGTTTTTGCCATGAGCAGTCCATGTGTTGAAAATGACTTTATAATGCTTTATATCAATGATATACATTCTTTTTTTGTAGCTGGGCTGATCAAAATCAACGATGGTAATGATAGAGTCATTGTCCAGCAATCCTTTTTTCTTCAGCATACTGTAGCTTTTGATTGCGTAATCGAATGCAGGCTGTGTAAGCCCTTTTGCTTCCAGATGCAAACTGTCGTACACGGAAGAGATATTTTTTTCGGTTGTTAAACTGACTTTGTCATTCTTCGGTTTAATACTATTCTGAGCAGGTTTTTCGTGCACTTCGGCCAGCGAAAAGGCAGTAAATGAGAGAATGATGAATGTAAAAATGGCTGAGAAATTTCTTTGAAAAAATCGAATCATATCGGGAAATCGGAATTAATAATTAGGTCGGGGTTGATAAACCGGGTGCAAATTTCGGAAAAAATAAAGGATCAAAATCAGATTTTTGTAAATAATAAAGAACTTTAACTACATAAGGTAATATTTATATAAATATTTAGTAAAAATCATTAAATGCTGAAAATGAGATAATTGGAATTTTCTTTAGTTGATTATTGATATGTTTTTTGGTAAGGGATTTACATCTACTGGTTGTTCTATGGCCTATTTCTGCCATTATGTGTCTCTGAATGGTTCTCGAAGTTTTTTGTGGAAGAACAACAAAATTAATTATCTTTGCCTGAAAACTGAAAATTTCGGAATGAAATGGAAAATAAACAATTTATCAAGCTGATGCTTATCATTTTTGGCTCTATAGCCGGAGCGGTTGCCTTGTTGATTTTGCTGCTGTATCTGGTTACCGGTTGATGATAAAGAGTCTGTAGTATATATTTGCACTATTTTTGTATGATTACTTTCAACATAAAATGAACCTGTAAATGAGACGTACTAATTATTCTGCCTTGTTGATGCTTGCACTTGCTCTTGTGCTGGCATTTATGCTTTATCGTACCAAATATGCTCAAAGCCGGCAGCTGTACGATAGTTCGGTCATTATGGAGAAAATTTCGTATGTCAAAGAATTATCACTGGTAAAGTATAGCTACAGTGGAGTAATCAGCTTCACTGATTACCTGAGATTTATCAACCTACAGGTGCCGATGACTGAAAAGTCTTTCCTGATCAAATACACGGGGTATGTAAAGGCCGGTATAGATGTAAGTAAAACTACGGTAAGCGTAAAAGGTAAGACTGTAAAAATCGGACTGCCAATACCTGTCATTCAGGAAACGGTGATAGATGAGAAATCGCTGCAGGTTTACGATGAAAGCATGAACATACTGAATCCGATAAAAGTGGCTGATTACCAGAAAGCGATAGTGGCGGAGCAAAATAAAATCAAACAAGATGCGCTGGCAAAAGGAATTCTTACCGAATCATCCGATCAGGCACACAAATTCATCACTTCACTGCTCGAAGAATTAGGATTTGAAATAATAGAAATTGACGAAATTAACACCCTGACTCTGCCCCAAAAAGAGCTAAACAGAAATTAACTCATTTCTATTTTAAAATAATAAAATCGCTGATAATCAAAGTTTTACATTCTTAAATCTTAGTCACTTCCCTGACGCGATAAATCATCTGTTTGTAAAAATAATATTAAATAAAATCATTACCTTTGTGATGAATTACGACAGAACAACTTTAAATTTATATATTTATGTATCAAAACTTTAAGTCTTTTTTACAAAGCGAATTACAGGGAATTGAAGAAGCCGGTTTGTATAAAAATGAAAGAATCATCGTCTCGCCTCAGGGTGCAGCCATCCGCGTTTCCGACGGAAAAGAAGTGCTGAATTTTTGCGCCAATAATTACCTTGGACTTTCGAACAATCAGCAGCTGAAAGAGGCTGCTAAATCAGCCATCGATACCCACGGATACGGCATGTCGTCTGTTCGCTTCATTTGCGGCACGCAAGACCTTCACAAGCAGCTCGAAGCAGCCGTTGCCCGCTTTTTCGGAACAGAAGATACCATCCTTTACGCAGCCTGCTTCGATGCTAACGGCGGGGTGTTCGAACCACTTCTCACGGCCGACGATGCCATAATATCCGATGCGCTCAATCATGCCTCCATCATTGACGGCGTAAGGCTTTGCAAAGCTCAGCGCTATCGCTACGCCAATGCTGATATGGCTGAGCTGGAAGAACAGCTGAAAAAGTCACAAGCTCAACGTTTTCGGTTAATTGTAACTGACGGAGTTTTCTCTATGGACGGAAATGTGGCTCCTCTGGACAAAATCTACGAATTAGCCGAAAAATATAACGCAATGGTGATGGTCGACGAATCTCACTCAGCAGGAGTGGTGGGTCAGACCGGACGAGGTGTAACAGAACTCTACAACCTGAAAGGGAAGATTGAAATCATCACCGGAACACTCGGCAAAGCTTTTGGAGGCGCTATAGGCGGCTTTACTACCGGTAAAAAAGAAATCATTGATATACTGCGCCAACGTTCACGTCCGTATTTATTCTCGAACTCCATACCTCCCATGGTGGCCGCAGCAGGCATCCGCATGTTCGAAATGATGGACGAAACCAACGACTTACAGGATAAACTTCACGCCAATACAGCTTATTTTGTAGGCAAAATGAAAGCAGCCGGATTTGACATCAAACCTACCGAATCGGCTATCTGTGCCGTGATGCTCTATGATGCAAAACTATCGCAGGAAGTTGCCAACCGCTTGCTGGATGAAGGGATTTATGTAATTGGATTTTACTATCCGGTGGTGCCAAAAGGCGAAGCACGAATCCGTGTGCAGATTTCAGCTGCTCACCAACAGGCTCATCTGGACAAATGTGTCCAGGCATTTACCAAAGTGGGAAAAGAATTAGGTGTAATCAAATAATGTGTTGTATATTATTTCCAATAATTTCAATAACTCAATAACTCAACATGAAAGCTTTAGTTAAATCAAAGGCAGAAAAAGGCATTTGGATGGAAGATGTTCCAGTTCCCGAAACGGGAATAAACGATGTGCTGATCAAAATAAAGAAAACTTCCATTTGCGGTACCGACTTGCATATTTACAAATGGGATGACTGGGCGCAAAATACAATAAAAGTTCCCATGACAATTGGACATGAGTATGTAGGAGTGGTGGTAGAAAAGGGCAAGGGAGTGAAGAATGTGAAGATTGGAGACCGTGTGACCGGCGAAGGTCATATTGCCTGCGGACATTGCCGAAACTGCCGCCGTGGCAAATTGCACGTTTGCGAAAACACCATTGGGATAGGTGTAAATCGCGATGGAGCATTCGCTGAGTACCTTTCGCTTCCGGCCTCCAATGTTGTGCACCTGGACGATCGCATTCCCGATGACATCGCCTCAATCATGGATCCGTTTGGTAACGCTACTCACACGGCATTGTCCTTTCCGTTGATTGGTGAAGATGTGCTGATAACCGGAGCGGGTTTGATAGGCACCATGGCAACCGGAATAAGCCGGTTTGCGGGTGCACGTTATATTGTAGTGAGCGATTTCAGCGATTACCGGCTCGAAATAGCAAAAAAAATGGGAGCTACAATCACAGTCAATCCCTCCAAAGGCGAAACCATTCAGGGGGCAATGAAAGAACTGCGAATGCGCGGATTTGACGTAGGGCTCGAAATGTCGGGAGCGCCATCGGCTTTCCGGGACATGATTGATAATATGTACAACGGTTCCAAAATCTCACTACTCGGAATTTTGCCGAATACTACAACGGTCGATTGGAACAAAATTATTTTCAAAGCTCTGACCCTGAAGGGCATCTACGGACGCGAAATGTGGGAAACCTGGTACAAAATGGAGCAAATGCTTATATCCGGGTTTGATTTGAATCCGGTGATAACACATCGTTTCGGTATTGATGAATTCCAGCAGGGATTTGATATAATGGAAAGCGGACAGTGCGGAAAAGTTATTCTGAGCTGGGAATAGACAAATTAGATCTGAGTTTGGAGTAAAAAGTATCGAGTAAAGAGTTTGGAGTTTTGAGTTTTTCTCGAAATTTCGAACTCTTTTATTTTAATATACAGAAAAATTTCAAACAACCCGAACAACCCGGCAATCGAACTTTCAAACATCCATACTTTCTAAAGAAGACTATTTCCACTTTAAGTTTCTTTTTTTCTTTCCGAAAATTAGAATAAAAAGAGTTATCAGAGGTAAAATACTGTCAAAAAGCGGTATGGTGAGATAAAATCGTCGTTCACCTAGAATTTTGGCCGATCTGTTGATAATATACAGCTGAAGAGCAAAGCGGAGGAGCAGAATCAATCCGGCTGCAGCAAGGGTAATCCAGTTGAAATTCATAACGCTTAATACTCCGAGAATTATTAACACCAAATAAAATATACCTCGGGAAAGTGGTTCTGTGATTAAGCGAATTTTACTGCCGTTGTTGTATTTATCGGATACCGACAAATGTCTTTCTTTTTGAATAAACCAGTTTCTGAAGCTTGTTTTGGGTTCGGACCAGGTGACGCTTTCGGCCGAAACTTCAATAGCTGTATTTACTGGCGTAGCCCCCCGGTTTACCATTAGGTCGTCGTCGCCCGACATTAGATTGAGCGTTGTAGCAAAGCCTTTCAGGTTGAAAAATGTCTCTTTTCTATAAGCGAGATTTCTGCCCACACCCATATATGGGCGGTGTGATGCAGCCATTCCCAAATACTGAATGGCTATGAAAAGGGTGTCGTATTTGATTAGTTTGTTCAGAAATCCTTTCCTGGGCAGGTAACCGCCGTAACCCAGTACAAATTCGGTTTCGGGCGTAAAATTCCGGGCCATCAAAGCCAGCCAGTTTTTCCCTTCGGGCATGCAATCGGCATCGGTAAAGAGCAACAAATCATGTTTAGCTGCTTTGATACCGAGCGTAAGACCGAGTTTTTTTGTACTCATATTGGTAGCACCTCCCGGCACAAAAGTAGTCCGGAGGTTAGTATACTGCTTCACCATGAGTGACAGGTAGTCGTCGGTATCGTCGGTCGAACCATCGTTAACTACAATCACCTCATAGTCAGGATAATCCTGTTCAAGAACAAAAGGCAGAAATTTTCTCAGATTTTCTTCTTCGTCGCGTGCACAAATAATGACTGAAACCGGCGGCAGGTCTTCCAGATACTCTGTTACTCCTTTCGTTTCGCGCTTTTTGTGCCGGATAACACCCATAAAGTAGCGGATATAGAAATAAAGCTGAATAAAGAATACAATTAACAGCAATGTCAAAAGGCCAATTTCTACATAAGAAAAATATACGATTCCAAAAAAATCCATGTGATGCTCTGTCTTTTTTTTTCAACAAGTCATTTTAATTCAAATCATCTGAGGTGATAGCTTCAGGCAGTTTGCGCAGGTTATATTGCGAAGCCATGATTTCTCCGTAAGCACCTGCCGATCTAATAGCTATTAAATCGCCTCTTTGTGTCTCGTTCAGCGCAAAATCTTTTGCAAAAACATCCGATGATTCACAAATGGGCCCGACAACATCGTATTTCTGAATCGTACTGTCCGATGATAAATTCTCAATGCGGTGATAAGCCTGGTACAGAGCCGGGCGAATAAGATCTGTGAAACCGGCATCAAGAATCACGAATTTTCGGGTTGAGCCTTCTTTCACGTAAAGAACCCTGGAAATAAGACTGCCGCATTGAGCCACAATGGAGCGTCCCAATTCAAAATGCAACGTTTGATCCGGTTTCAGTATCAGGTGGTCACGGTAAGTTTTGAAAAATGTCTCAAATTCGGGAACCGGAAAATGATTCGGATGTTCGTAATTTATGCCTAATCCTCCTCCCACGTTAATGTGGGCTATTCTGATATTTTTTGTTTCGAATATATCCTGAATTTCCTCAATCCGCACACACAGATTGTGAAATGCTGTCATATCAGTTATCTGAGACCCTATGTGAAAATGAATTCCGATAAAATCAAGGTTCTGTAGTGTAGGCATTAAATCTGTCACCTTATCTAAGTCCTCCATATTTATGCCGAATTTATTTTCGTTGAGCCCCGTAGTTATATACTCGTGAGTATGAGCACTTACATTCGGATTGATACGCAACGCTATCCGGGCTTTTTTGTTCATAGCAGCAGCCAGTTCGTTTATCACCTCCAGTTCAGGAACAGATTCGGCATTGAAGCAGAAAATATCCGATTCCAGTGCCAGATTGATTTCCCAGTCCGCTTTTCCAACTCCTGCAAAAACGATTTTGGAAGCAGGAAATCCGGCAGCGAGAGCAGCTCGAATTTCTCCGCCACTTACGCAGTCGGCGCCGAATCCGGCATCTTTAATCACAGCCAGAATTTTTGGATTCACATTGGCTTTCATGGCATAGTGCACTACGTAATTTTCAGGTAAATCCAGCGCTTTGATTTCGCTCAGGGTTTGGCGCAGTACATCCAGATCGTAGTAATAAAAAGGAGTCTGAATGTGTTGGAATTTTTCTGTGGGATAATGGGCTTTTATCATATTTCGGAAATATTTCTTAAAAAACCGATAAGTATTTTTACCTATCGGTTCTGTTTTTTTAGTCGAATAGAGCTTCACTAAGCAGGTTCAACGCTTTCTTCTTGTCTTCGGCTTTTATCAGCACCGAAATGTTGTAATTACTTCCACCGTATGAAACCATACGGATGGGAATGTCTTTCAGTGCGTTGATTACTTTGGCCTGAAAACCAACAAGTTCGTAGTCCATGTCGCCTACTATACATACAATAACCATATCTCTATCCACGGTTACAGTGCCAAACTTTTTCAGGTCGTTAAGAATTTCCTCAAGTTTACGCGTATTGTCTATGGTCACCGAAACTCCGACTTCCGAGGTCGTTATCATATCGATGGGAGTTTGGTTGCTTTCGAAAATTTCGAATACTTTCCGCAGGAATCCATATGCCAAAAGCATGTGACCCGATTTTATTTTAATGGCCGTAATACCGTCTTTAGCAGCTACAGCTTCTATTATTCCCTTTTTGCGTTTGTTGGAAATGATAGTTCCCGGAGCTGCGGGGTCCATCGTGTTGAGCAGTCGAACCGGTATGTTGTGCAGTTTGGCAGGAAGAATACAGGTGGGATGGAGAATTTTGGCACCGAAGTAAGCCAACTCGGCTGCTTCTTCGAAGTGCAGCATTGGTACCGGTTTTGTACCGACCACGTAGCGAGGGTCGTTGTTGTGCATTCCGTCTATATCTGTCCATATCTGGATTTCGTCGGCTTTGATGGCCGCACCGATAAGTGAAGCGGAGTAGTCGCTTCCGCCGCGTTGCAGGTTGTCTATTTCGCCGTAGAAATTGCGGCAAATATAACCCTGAGTAATGTAAATGTCCTTTCCGGGATTTTCGGCCAGTATTTTTTTCAGATTTTCAGCTATGAAAGCATTGTCTGGTTCCGAATTTTTATCAATTCGCATGAAGTCCAGAGCAGGTAAGAGTACACTGTTGGCACCGTTTTCTTCCAGATAGAGCTGAAACATATTGGTAGAAAGTAATTCGCCCTGAGCCAGAATGGCTTTTTCTTCAAAAACGGTAAAAACACTTTTGGAGAATGAGCGTAAATAGTCAAAGTGCGATAGAATTATTTCCTGCGCTTTATTCAAATAAATTTCCGTCGAATACAGCTCGCTGATCACATCGGAGTAGGTGTGTTCGAGCATGTTGATTCTTTCAAGTGCACCCGAAGTGTTGTTTTTATAGAAATAATCGGCAATTTCCACCAGGCTGTTGGTAGTGCCTGACATGGCCGAAAGTACAACAATTTTTTGTTCGCCGTTCAGAATCAGATTGGCTACATTTTTCATCCTTGCAGCTGAACCTACTGAAGTTCCACCGAATTTTAATACTTTCATTTTCTGATAAGAAATAATTGGTTTTGGATAAAATAAATTTAGCTGCAAAAGTAACACTTTTTTTGCAAATATAGTTGATTTGATAGTTCCAATATTTGGCTTAATTTTGCAGCTGAATTTTTTCAAAAAGAAAATAAGGAAGCTCAAGTGTGAACTTCCTTATTCTACGGGTGGAAAACGGGGCTCGAACCCGCGACCTTCGGAACCACAATCCGACGCTCTAACCAACTGAGCTACAACCACCATGTTTTTGTGGGTGCAAAGATAATGCTGTTTTTGGGATTGTGCAAATTTATTTTTAGAAAAAACTACAATACTTATACATGAAATTTTTTATCGAAAACAACGAACTGGATAATTCCATACAGGTAATCAGGAGAAAAATACGTACGCTGATGAATGGGGTGGTGGCCGACTCCATGAAAGAAAAGGGCCTGGTGTACAAACAAAATTTTGGTGTGGACTTGCCTCATCTGCGCGAACTGGCGAAGAAATATACAGCCAATCACGATTTGGCTCAAAGACTCTGGGCCTTGCAGATACGTGAAACCATGATCATGGCCACTTTGATTCAACCGAAAGATTCTTTCAGCGAATCAACAGCCGAAGAATGGCTTCAATCGGTGACCAACATCGAACTGGCCGAACAAATTAGTATGAATTTACTCTCAAAATTGCCTTACAAAAATCAATTCTGTCTGAAACTAATAAAAAAGGATGAATCCTGGAGCCGGATTACAGGTTTTACACTGTCAGCGCGACTTTGGAATGAGTTAGAAATCGAGCAGGCTAAGGAGTTGGTCAGGTTGGCCGTTGAGAATTCAGAATCGGACAATTTTTACCTCTACAAAGCTGTTTCATCATCGTTGAGCAGACTATGCCGGCGGGATAAAGAGATGATGACGTATGTTCAGCAGCAGGTAAAAACATTTGAGCACTCGGATAAATTGTCACAACAATACATCGTGGGTGAAATAGCAAATGAAATATCTTTTTTGAAATTTTAATACAAACTGTCGTTTAATTGTCGTATTTTTGTTCGTTATTTCTAAAAAAATCAAAATTATCTGTTTTAATGAAGGAAGACAATTCCCTTGATGCCGTAAAGGAAGTTTTTACTCAATTTCTGGTAGAAAGAAAACACCGCAAGACCCCCGAAAGATATGCCATTCTGGAACATATTTTTTCGCACGAAGGGCATTTCAATGCCGAATTACTCTACAATGCCATGCAGAAAGAATACAGGGTGAGTCTGGCTACAGTTTACAATACGCTGGAACTGCTGCTGGAGTGCAGGCTGATTGTCAAACATCAATTTGGCGAGCAACTGGCTCAGTACGAAAAAACATTTGGCAACATCATTCACAACCATCTGGTATGCACAAAATGTGGTAAAGTGAAAGAATTTTCCGACAAGAAAATCCGTGCAGCTATTCAGAGCAAACATTTTGTGCATTTCGAACCAACGCATTATTCACTTTACCTGTATGGATTGTGCAATAAGTGTAAAGGAGAGCATTCAAACAACAAATAAATTGAGATATAAATTATTAGATACGAATATGAAAAGAGTGGATGTTTTATTAGGACTTCAGTGGGGCGATGAAGGAAAAGGAAAAGTGGTAGATGTGCTTACACCCGGCTATGATGTAATAGCACGCTTTCAGGGGGGCCCCAATGCAGGTCATACGCCTGAATTCGAAGTCCAAAAATATGTACTTCG
>JAGPGR010000139.1 GCA_018055865.1 Paludibacteraceae bacterium
AACTCAACTCACACTGGCTCAAACGCATAATATACAAGTAGATTTTAAGAAAAATGGAGTCGAAATTCAGAAAACCATGTACGGGATATTTTTTGAAGATATCAATTATGGAGCTGACGGGGGTTTGTATGCCGAAATGATTAAAAACCGTTCGTTCGATTTTCCGCAAAACTTTATGGGCTGGAATATTTTCGGCAATGTTAAATTGATGAAAGATGGACCATTCGAAAACAACCCGCATTATATTCGCGTGGGATATTCAGGACACGACCATAAACACAGCGGTGTGGAAAACGAAGGATTTTTCGGAATTTCGGTGAAGCGCGATGCTGAATACCGTTTTTCGGTTTGGGCGCGTCTTGCCGGAAACAATTCGCAGGAAACCATCAGAATTGAACTGATTGATGCTGCAAATCATCCGTTTGGCAACGAAAAGCTAATCATCGACTCGAAAGAATGGAAAAAATATCAGGTAACGTTCAAAGCCGGCAAAAATGAAAAACAAGGTAGAATCCGCATCTTCTTCACTTCGAAAGGCGCTGCCGATTTTGAGCATATTTCACTTTTCCCGGTCGATACATGGAAAGGGCGCGAAGGTGGCATGCGTAAAGACCTGGCGCAAGCACTCAACGACTTGAAACCGGGCGTTTTCCGATTCCCCGGCGGTTGTATTGTTGAAGGTACAGACCTCCAAACACGCTACAACTGGAAAAATTCTGTTGGGCCGGTTGAAAACCGTAAACTCAACGAAAACCGTTGGCATTATACATTTACGCATCGTTTTTTCCCGGATTATTTTCAGACTTACGGACTTGGATTTTTTGAATACTTCCAGCTTGCCGAAGATTTTGGCGCCGAGCCATTGCCTGTTGTGAGCGTAGGGCTTGCCTGCCAGTTTCAGAATGGCTGTTGCGAAGCACATGTTGCCGTAGGCGAACTGCACGAATACATTCAGGATGCGCTCGATTTGATTGAATTTGCGAATGGATCTGTAAGCTCAAAATGGGGAAAACTTCGTGCCGACATGGGACATCCCGAATCGTTCAACCTGAAGGTTCTGGCAATTGGTAATGAACAGTGGGGATCGGAATATCCCGAACGCCTCGAACCATTTATGAAGGCCATTCGTGCAAAATATCCCGAAATAAAAATTATCGGCAGCTCGGGTCCGGGCTCTGAAGGTAAAGATTTCGAATATCTGTGGCCGGAAATGAAACGCCTGAAAGTTGATTTGGTGGACGAGCATTTTTATCGCCCTGAAAAATGGTTCCTCGAAGGTGCTGCCCGCTACGATAGTTACGACCGCAAAGGTCCGAAAGTATTTGCCGGCGAATATGCCTGTCATCCTCAGAACAGGAAAAACAACTTTGAATCAGCACTGAGTGAAGCCGCCTTTATGACTGGATTCGAACGAAATGCCGACGTGGTGCACATGTGTACGTATGCTCCGCTATTTGCGCATGTGGAAGGCTGGCAGTGGCGTCCGGACCTCATCTGGTTTGACAATATGAACAGTGTGAAGTCTGTCAACTACTACGTGCAGCAACTTTACGGGCACAACGCAGGTACCAATATGCTTAAAACCTCTGAAAATAAATTGCCTCTTACCGGACAGGATGGTATTTACGCTTCTTCTGTGTATGATAAAAACAAAAATGAGATAATCCTGAAGATTGTGAATACCTCTGAAGGAATTAAAAACATCAATTACTCCCTGAAAGGACTGAAGAATATGGAAAGAGCTGCTGGTAAAACTGTACTGAAGTCAACGAATCCGGATATTGAAAATACGCTGGAAAACCCGTTTGCAGTAGTGCCTGTAACGGAGGACCTGAAAATTTCGGGAAATAATTTCCAACTGAACCTCGAACCGAAATCATTCTATATGTTGAATATAAAACTTTGATTTTCAGACGTATAAATTTTCAAAAAAGCAGGAGAATGATCTCCTGTTTTTTTATTGATATTGGTGAGAATGCTTACAAAGCTTTTTATCAGATTACTTGTTGAACGTCCCTATTATTCCGTTTTGTGTTACCGTTTCCATACTGATATTGACATGTTTGCATGAACCATTGTTATAAAAAGAAATATCAGCTTTACCATTACTATCTGTTGATTCATTCGGATTCCAGTACAAGGTTCGTCTGTAATCAGCTTCTGTCATTACGGGCAAATCGCGGTTGTTGTACAGAGGGTTGAAAAATTCTTTGGGGTAAGAAAAGCCACTGAAAGTTGTGTTGCGTATCCCCAGGGGTTCTTTCCGATAGTTTTTCTTCAAATGCATCACCACGATTGCCACTTTTGTGGGGTCATAATCCGGATTTCCTCCGAATAACCGGAGAATAGAACCATAATCTTCAATAATATTAATCGATTCAATTTCTTCGAATACCGGCATCTGGATATTAAAAGCATTGTTGCTGCCGCTCATGGAAGTATTGATGTCATTTTGAGCTGAAACCAAATCAGTTGATTCACCGCTCATCAGGCTTTCAATGTTAAAAGCTACCAAATCGGGCGAATCATCGCGCATGAAATAGACTTTTTTCCCTTTGTATTTTAAGGTCGAACTACCACTGTCGTTTGCGTAAGAGAAATACTGATTCATCTTATCCAGGAAGTTGTAAATATCAGCCGGACTCCAATCGCCGGTGTCCTGAATCTTATCCATTTCTTTTGCCACGTCGTACTTTACGCTTATTTTTATTGGCCTTTGTTTCGCCGTCACTATCAGATCTTTCAGTACATGCATTTTATCGCTCATCGAAAGATTCTTGTCGATAGAATCGGTTTCGTAAAGAGTGTCAAGGGTAGTTTCTCTCATCTCGTTGCCGGCATAAGAAATCATGTGGCGTGGTTCGTTTAATTCGGCATTCGAAAAAGATTTCGGGACGGGACTAAAATTTCTGTCGAGCATAATTCTGGTTTCCCTGCGCCTGTCATTCAGTTTTGATTGCAGAATAATTTTTGCATCGCCATAAAAATCCTGCAATAAAAAACCAAATTTGCCCTCCTTATCAGTCCGTGCTTTTCCGCGCTGCGACGAGCTGTCACTCATCAATACCATCATCAATTCTACATCTTTTAATTTTGATTTTCTAAGCAACGATACCACCGAACCTTCAATTGCCAGTTCTTTCTCCAGTGGATGAACCGGATTAAAAGGTTTGACTCCGGTCATTTCTTTCCATTCATATCGTTTCCAGCCCTGAGTGAGGAGTAATAATTCCATTGCCTGTTTTCTCCTGAAGTCATTCGACTCAAAATAATATCCCGGATTCTCGATATAGCCGCGAAGTTCGGATGACAGTAAGAGGTTTGTCAGTGCATTATCAGCGTATGGAATTACAGAACTGGTACCTGCATCACGCACAGCAAGCGAAAAACTAGTCTGAACGGGGTTGTTTTTCCTGTCATTCAACTGAAAACTCATGCTTACCTGTTCGAAAGGCTGAAAATTATTTTTGTTTTGTGACATTGTAATTTTCATTTCACTTTGGTGATTTGTGAATATCAGTCTTTCGCTCAGAATTTCTCCTTTCGGATTGAAAAGTGTGATTTGAGATACTCCGGATGGAAGCATGTTTTTGGGAAGCGTTAAATCAACTTCACTTTCTGAAGTCAGATTCACAATCTCGAATGCGTAAAGAATTCCTCTGCAAGATATGGAAAGTCCCAACGGATCTGTTTGAATATTGGGAGAACGTTGAATCTTAATATTGACTTCGGTGCTATCAGAATTGTTGGTGTACATCGTGTATCCTTCGGGCAATGCCGCGGGAAGTTCAAAAGTATAATCCCGGTTATTGTAGGATATTTTTGCAACGTGTTTTCCCGGACCCGGAGTGAATTCAAATGCTCCCGTTCCCAGATATTCGGTATAAATATCTGTTATTACCTGATTTTTCTCGTCCACAATATTGCCTGCAACAATTAAATTTTCGCCGTTATCGCCGGTGGTTTTGAAGGCTACTCTGGATTTAAGCCCCTGAATCAGATTACCACCTTCAGGATAAAAAGTGATCGAGATACGATCTTTCTGCTTAAAAACGGGTCGTTTCAAAGGAATGCGCTGAGAATTAGGACGTTCGCTCACAGTCGGTGCGTAATCACCTTCCTTCTTGGGCTTGTCATACACAGGGAGTACTCTCGAAAAGTAGTTTTCCTCAGAGAAATTAAGCATATAGCGGGTGTAAGCCCTGATTTCATAAAAACCGGCATACCCGGCAGCCGGCAGATAAAAACTATCGTGACATTGCCCTCCCTCTATTTTAAGTTTC
The DNA here is from genome assembly GCA_018055865.1 of Paludibacteraceae bacterium. Taxonomy (GTDB): domain Bacteria; phylum Bacteroidota; class Bacteroidia; order Bacteroidales; family Paludibacteraceae; genus UPXZ01. Next base: position 4,284 of record JAGPGR010000139.1, read on the forward strand.
TTTGAAGACACGATATATCCTTCCTGATTGATTAACTCTACATACAACACTTTACTCAGTTCACTCAAAGAATGGCGGTCAGCCCGCACTACATAAGCTTTGAACCAAATAGTTTCATCCAGATAATAGGAGGTGTTGTCAAAATGAATATACACTTTTTCCCGGGGATAGTTTTTTGAGAAAGCTACATATTGTTGTGCAAAAGCTTTCAGTTTATTTGTTGCTGTAGAGTCCTGAGTATATGCTTTCCCGACATAACAGCTCAACAGAAAACAAATTAAAAATTGAAGTTTAATACGCATAGGTCAATCATGAAATTTGATCTCAAAGATACAGAATAAAATGTTCAACAGGAAAATAAAGGGGATATTCACGGTAAGAACTTCGGCTGATACTTTAGAAAACCTCATTCTTTTTATCCGAAAATCAATGGAATGAGTTTTAATTATCTGTCTATCAAAAGTTTCTGAACAAAGGCTTTATCGGAATTATTCAAAATCCGGACTAAATAAATTCCGTTTGGAAAACCGGCCACAGAAAAGAAGTTGTTTATTACATTATTGTCGAATACCAATTTGCCTTCAGTATTAATGATTTTCAAATTTTTAATTTCATCCGCTGTATGGATAGTAACGTACTCTTTTGCCGGATTCGGAAATAAGAGATTCTCAATTACATCTATTTGATTAGCAGGTGTTAATACATTTCGAACTAACCTGAATCCTGTGAAATTGTAACTTTCATCGGGTGAAATGCTTTCCCTGTGCGTGAGATGTAAGTCTGAAGCTCCATTTGAACGATATCCTCCACGGATCACTTTGGATACTCCGCTTGTTGGTCCGGTAGGATCTGCAGACGGTGAAAGATTATCACCATAGCGTCCAAACCAATCAGAACACCATTCATACACGTTTCCGCTCATATCAAACAGTCCGATACTATTAGCCGTTTTTGTGCCAACCTGTTTGTTGGTGTGTCCCGAGTTGTCATAAAACCACGCTACCAGAGAAGCCGTGCTGCTTCCGCTGTAAGCATAAGCATTTTTATTTATTCCGCCTTTTGCTGCGTATTCCCATTCTGCCTCAGTTGGTAGTCGTCCTCCTGCCCATTTGCAGTACGCTTCAGCTCCATACCAGGTGACTTTGATAGCTGGAAATTGCTCAAATCCGGCTGCCGCTTGCCATGTTCCATTGTTATTTTCAACTCCCCAGGAGTCTTCCCTGAACAATAACTTTCCGGCAAATTCACCCTCTTTTACAGTTTGACTTCCGTAAATATTCAAAAATTCGGCAAATTGAACGTTTGTTACGACATGTTTGCTCATGTAAAAAGTGGA
>JAGPGR010000005.1 GCA_018055865.1 Paludibacteraceae bacterium
GCGTTAATCTATGCACCACTGGCGGGACTTTGGTTAATTTTCACCTTTGCATGGAACAGATTGATATCTAAAGAAAAGAAAGCAGAAAAAAGAAAAGAGATTAGAAGTCAATTACTTGATAAATACAAATAGTCAATCCGCAGTCGTAAGTACATTTGCAGGCCTATTTTTCTCCCCCTCGTTTCCTCGAGGGGTAATTTGTTTTTCGTTTCAAACGATGCAATGAAAAGTTTGAAATCCGTAAATATAAACCGTTGAAAGAAGTGGAGTAAATACCTTTCTTTGAATCATTATCCATTCAATCCATCGGTTTAAGGGCAAAATACGTATATTTGAAACAGGACACACCGGAAAAAAGAAGTGATGTCGTACACCTCACAGCAAACTGACATTGTCATTCACGGCATATCTTTTGCTAATAACAAAAGACGAACTAAAACCGCCACCGTCTATGAACGAAACACCGACATCATCCGAAGCAAACCGGACTTCGGCTATGTAGAAAGTTGCTGGATAATAAAATGGTCTTTAATTTCCGTTCCTTTTAACTTCGAACGGGTAACGGTAAATGATGTGGTCAAATAAACCGTTCTTTGATTGTGTGATAAACGAATAAAAACAGGATAGAATTCCAGTTTTATGGATACTCCTTACGCAAATGCTGAATGGTGCCATATTTTTTTAATTTTAGTGAGTGTGTATTTCAGTGTGTGGAATGGTAAAAAACGACACATTTCGGACATAAAATCATGTCTGATTTTTTAGTTAAAAATGGCTTGAAATGCTTTGTAGTAAGGGTTTTGGAGGGTGAGCCTTTTTGGGGACTCGAACCCCAGACCTATTCATTACGAATGAATTGCTCTACCGACTGAGCTAAAAAGGCTTGATAAATGGATTGCAAAGATAGAACTTAAATTTTTAATTTGTAAAAAATATTTTGAAAAATTTTGACCCGGATATTAAATAAAAGTCCTACCTTTGCACGAAATTATTCAAACAGGTATTTTCTAATCAATAAAATAAATGTATTCTAAGTTGTTTAAGCCTGCATCAGAAGAGGCAACTGTTTCACGGGGAATCGGCAATCCGTTATTTTTATCGCCCAAGCAACTTATTCTTTTTACAAATCGGAAAAAATAAAGACAAACAGTCTGAATTTTTTCCGATTTTTTTTTGTGTGTATAAAAAACTGAAATTAATAAATATACAAATGGATAAATCAATCAAAAAAGTAATCTTACTGGGTTCGGGTGCACTGAAAATAGGTCAGGCTGGCGAATTCGACTATTCCGGTTCGCAGGCCCTCAAAGCAATGCGTGAAGAAGGCATCGAAACCATATTAATCAATCCGAATATTGCTACCATTCAGACTTCGGAAGGGGTAGCCGACAAAGTATATTTCCTGCCCATTACACCTTATTTTGTCGAAAAAGTAATTCAGAAAGAAAAACCCGACGGTATCCTTCTCGCATTTGGCGGTCAAACAGCCCTCAATTGCGGCACCGAGCTGTATCAAAGCGGCATTCTGGCCAAATACAATGTTCGGGTATTAGGAACTACTGTAGAAGCCATTATGATTACCGAAGACCGTGATTTGTTTGTAAAAAAACTGGATGAAATAGACATAAAAACACCGGTTTCGCATGCAGTTGAGAATCTGGAAGATGCTTTGATTGCTGCCCTTGAAATCGGATTTCCCATCATGGTGCGTTCTGCCTATGCACTTGGCGGGCAAGGATCGGGCATTTCTGACAACGAAGCCGATTTTATTGAACTTTGTAAGAGCGCTTTGTCTTTTTCGGGCCAAATATTGGTGGAAGAAAGTCTGAAAGGCTGGAAAGAAATTGAGTTTGAGGTAATCAGGGATAAAAACGACCATTGTTTTACGGTTGTACCGATGGAAAATTTCGATCCGCTGGGCATTCACACGGGCGAAAGTATAGTGGTTGCGCCAATCATTACGCTATCGAAAGAACAGATTGCTTTGCTGGAAGACATTGCCCGTCAGGTAGTTCGTCATATTGGCATTGTGGGCGAATGCAACATTCAGTATGCTTTCAACGCCGAAACAAATGATTACCGCATCATCGAAATCAACGCCCGCTTGAGTCGTTCGTCGGCGCTGGCTTCCAAAGCTTCGGGTTATCCGCTGGCATTTGTGGCCACAAAGCTGGCTTTGGGCTATTCGCTTGATCAGATAGGCGAAATGGGAACGCCCAACTCGGCTTATGTGGCTCCTTCGGTGGATTACATAATTGTGAAAATTCCGCGCTGGGACCTCACCAAATTTGAAGGAGTAAGCCGCGAAATAGGTTCATCCATGAAATCAGTCGGAGAAATCATGTCAATCGGCCAATCGTTCGAAGAAATAATCCAGAAAGGATTGCGCATGATAGGGCAGGGGATGCACGGATTTGTCGGGAATCGTGATATGACGTTCGATAATGTGGAAGAAGCGCTATCCAATCCTACCGATTTGCGCATTTTTGCCATTGCCGATGCTTTTGAAAAAGGATATACGGTGGAGCAGATCGAAGAATTTACAAAAATCGATAAATGGTTTCTTGAGAAACTGGAAAATATTGTGAAATACAGCAAAGTGCTTTCAGGCTACAATCACATTGAGGAGCTGACCGAAGGAGTACTTGCAGAAGCCAAGCGGCTCGGTTTCAGCGATTTTCAGATTGCCCGTTTTGTGGAAAATCCACAAGGAACTGTGGAAGATGATTTGTTGCGCGTACGTACACATCGTCAGGCTCTGAACGTAAAACCAATTGTACGCCGGATAAACACCATTGCTTCCGAAAATCCGGAAAAAACCAACTATCTCTATTTTACTTACGGAAAAGCCCCTTCAGTTTCCTCCGTAAAAAACCATCTTTCGGGCGGACTTGCTGAGCCCGAAACTGTTATTGTGCTTGGTTCGGGTGCTTACCGGATAGGTTCGTCGGTGGAATTTGACTGGTGCTCTGTGAATGCGGTTCAGACTGCACGAAAGCTTGGTTATCAGTCGGTTATGATAAATTACAATCCCGAAACGGTTTCGACCGATTATGATATGTGCGACCGGCTTTATTTCGACGAGCTTACGCTGGAACGCGTGCTGGACGTGATAGAAATAGAAAATCCGAAAGGGGTAATTGTATCCATGGGCGGACAAATTCCGAATAACCTGGCAATCAAGCTGTATCGTCAAAATGTGCCGATTTTGGGAACATCGGCACTCTCAATAGATCGCGCCGAAAATCGACATAAATTCTCAGCCATGCTCGATGTGCTTAAGATTGATCAGCCCCGATGGCAGGAACTTACCAGCTTCGATGAGATTGATGCTTTTGTCGACGAAGTGGGTTTTCCGGTGCTCATCCGGCCTTCATACGTTCTTTCGGGCGCTGCCATGAACGTTTGTTACGACAAGGATCAAATGCACACATTCCTTACAATGGCAGCAAAAGTTTCCAAAGAATTTCCGGTGGTAGTGTCGGTATTTATGCAAAACGCCAAAGAAATTGAATTCGACGCGGTGGCCAAAAACGGTGATGTGGTGGAATATGCCATTTCCGAGCATGTGGAATTTGCAGGTGTTCACTCAGGCGATGCTACGTTGGTGTTTCCGGCTCAGAAAATTTACTTCGAAACGATGCGCCGGGTGAAAAAAATCTCAAAACAAATAGCCCGTGAATTGAATATCAGCGGCCCGTTCAATATCCAGTATTTGGCCAAAAATAACGAGATAAAAGTGATTGAATGCAATCTGAGGGCTTCACGTTCATTTCCTTTCGTATCTAAAGTGCTGAAACATAACTTTATAGAAACTGCCACCCGCATCATGCTGGATGCACCGTTCGGTCAACCCGACAGTTCGGTATTCGAGCTGGATTATATTGGCGTTAAAGCATCACAATTTTCATTTTCCCGATTGCAGAATTTTGACCCCATTCTGGGCGTGGATATGTCGTCGACCGGAGAAGTGGGCTGTATAGGCGATGATTTTGCCGAAGCAATGCTCAAATCCATGCTTTCAGTTGGCTACAACATTCCGAAAAAAGGAATTCTGATCTCATCCGGCGAAGCCAAATCAAAAGTGGATTTACTTGAGGCGTGCAAATTGCTCCACGAAAAAGGATACGAGCTGTATGCCAGTCATGGTACTCAGAAATTTCTGGAAGAAAACGGGGTGAAAGCCACCGACGTAAACTGGCCTGACGAAGACGGAGATAACAACATCCAAAAAATGATAGCCGAAAAACGAGTTGACCTGATTATCAATATCCCGAAAAATGTGACGAAACGGGAACTGACCAACGGGTATATTATCCGACGAAGTGCCGTGGATTATAACATTCCACTTATTACAAATGCCCGTCTGGCCTCTGCATTTATCAATGCATTTTGTACGCTGAATCCGGATGACGTGAAAATAAAGAGTTGGCAGGAGTATTAAGCTATGAATCAGACTAATATATAAGAGAGAGAAAGAAAATCCCTTCGTTTCAGGCGAAGGGATTTTTTAGTCAGTGTACTTATTCATTAATCACAATTCCTTTTGTCTCGGCCATTTTCCTGATGGCTTCTTTCAGGTCGGCGGCATTATCGTAGTTGAAGTAAGCGAAGTGGATGATGTAAGTCGATTGATCTTTTTTCAGAATTTCGTAATTTTTCTCTACCTGTTTTATGGATTGAATTTCATTCCATAAAATGGTTTCAGATTTGGACGATTCATCCGGTTTGATGGCAATTTTCTCCTCATCCACACGGATATATGCTTTTCGGATTATCGAACTTAATCCTTTGAATGAAAAATAGAGACCTACCATTCCGAAAATGAAGATGTAAATCCAGTCAAACTGGTCAATTCCATTTTCTTTTTTTAAGCCTTCAGCGATTACCCAACCGGTCATTCCTAAAAATATAATACCAATCATCAGGTGGTAAAGCGAATTTTTGTTGTTTTCTTTTATATTTCTGTTCAGCAACATGGTTATGAAGTTTTTTTTCAGCAACAAAGATAATAAAACGAATGATTTTCAGCAAAATATGTATAGAACGATCTTGACCTTATAAATTCAAACATATTATTACTTTTAATGAAAACATTTCAGTATTTATTATTGTTTTCTATTTGATTTAAAATCTTTCCAAAAACAAACAACGTAAAAAAATAACAACTATGAACACAAAAATCAAATTCACTTTTGCCATTATTTGCGCCACGTTTCTTATTGCTTTTTCCTCTTGCGAAAGTATAAAGGAAAAACTGGCTGTTCCTATTCCGATAAATGACATTGAAATATCTTTCGAAGTTCAACCCGCTTCACAATCTTCGCCTGCAGCAAAAGCACCTGCTGTCACAGCTGTTGAAAAAGTGCTTCTCGACAAAACTTTTGATGTAAATATTGTAGAAGAAGCCGAAAAACTGGGATATGATATGGATAATATCATCGAATTTGTGATTACGGCAGGCCGAATAGAGCTTGTAGAACCGGCCGGTTTCGACATGAATGAATTCAAAAATGTAAAGATTTATTTTGATAACCAGACCAAACTTGTAGCTGAGGTTGATAAAATTGAAAACAATAAAATTCTGATTAAAATTGTAAACGGAGATTTGCTTCAAAAACTGAAAGATGATAAATTGCACGTGATTATTACAGGTGATAATTTTCCTTCCAAACGTGTGAAACTGAAATTCATTTCGAGTTACCGCGCAAAGATTAATGTGTTCAAATAGAGCCTGTTGATGTAACGCTTACCAATAAAAAAATGCTGATTTCAAATGCTGAATCAGCATTTTTTGTATGTCCTGAATTTTTGATATGTCAGGATGTTTTCAAATCCTTCGGGAGTTTTCACCCAGTGTTTCAGCATGCCGTGGAGTTCGTACTTATTTTCGAAGAGTTTTCGGCTGGCCATGTTGCTCTCAGCTATCTGGACGTACAGTTGATTGATTTTCAAAAAGTTAAAAACATACTCTTCCACCAATTGAAGACTTTCGCGGGCATATCCTTTGCCCTGAAACTCGCTGGCTACGAAAAGCCCCAGCGCCACCCGGCTGTGATGCATTTCGAAATCAAATAAATCCACTGTTCCAACTGTTTCTGTCGTGGTTTTGTCCACTATCATGAGCCGCAATTGTTTTGTTTCGTAGATGTCAAATGAAGTGCCTGCAATGTATTGCTTGAGCTGAAAGCGGGAGTAAGGAGCTCGCGTATTTCCGGCGAGCCAGAGAGAAGTGTCATTTTCCCATTTGTAGAGCAATTCCAGGTCTTCAGGTTCCGGAGCACGCAATCGGATAATAGCAGATTCCAACAAGTTCATTCTGTCATTTTTTATTTAAATTCCAAATACGGTTCCAATTTGATTATATCTTCTCCGGTGAGTTCATCCAGTACTTTCAAATCGTTTATGCTGTTCAGTTTTACTTTTTTGCGTCTGAATTCGTAAATTGCTTTCGCTTTCTGAAACGTTTTGATGTAAGGATGGCTTTTCAAACGGTCCAGGCTGGCTATGTTCACATTTATCTTTTTTATTTGAGAGTTATCAACCGTAAGATATGATTTCATTTTTTCGAAATTTTCAGGTCTCATGCCATACACCTCTTTCAGTTGTTCTACCGAATGAAATCCACCCAACATTCTGCGATATCCGGCAATACTTTTAGCCGTAGAACGCCCGAGTCCGGGCACCTGAACCAAAGATGCCGTATCGGCGCTGTTCAATTCCAGCGAAACAATTCTTTTGAGCGTCGTTTGTTCCGGTACAGTTTCCGTATTTAGCGTTTCAGTCAGACTTTCAGTCGGGTTTTGCGCATCTGTTTCCAGCGAAATGTAAGGTTTCAGTTCCTCGTATTTTTCGGGAGTGATGCCGTAAACCCGGGCAAAATCTTCCGGTTTTCTGAATTTCCCGCCTTTATTTCTGTATTTGAGAATATTTTTGGCCACGTAGGACTTCAACCCCAGACGTACAAACGCTGCAGAATCGGAAGTGTTAGGATCAAATGCAAAAAGTTCATATTTTGCATTTTCAACGGTTTTTTTGGGATAAGGTTTGTAGAAATTGTCAAAATCCTCGTACTTGCTTTGTTTCTTACGTTCTATCTCCACCAGGCTTTCTCTGAATTTGGCCGCTTCCTTCAAAAATGAAACATCAGATACTTCTAATTGAGGTTTTACCAAACGAGGCATCAACCAACCTGCCAGCAAAGATATCACAATCAGTCCCAGCAAAATTATAATACCGATTTTCTGTCCCCGGTTGAAGTGAAGAAAAATTTTTAGCATGATTAAGCTCTTAAAGTCACTAAGAGATATGTATATGTATCTTATTCTACAATTAATGCTGCCGGTTTCGATTTTAGAATCCCCCAAAAGCCTCCTCTTCGGGGAGGTTGGAGTGGCTTCTAATACGCTCTTGCAAAGACCACCCGCTGAGCCGAAGGCTTACCGGTAACCATACATAATCCCGGAGTTTTGTCGCCTGAGAGCGGAATACATCGAATGGTGGCTTTGGTTTCTTCTTTGATTTTTTCTTCTGTTTCAGGAGTCCCGTCCCAGTGGCAAAGTAGAAATCCGCCTTTTTCTATTTCTACTTTGAATTCTTCGTATGAGTTCACTTCGCGGGTCATGGAAGCGCGGTAATCTGCCGCTTTACGGAAAATATTGATCTGAATTTCTTTAAGCAGTTGATGAATATGCGAGTCAATGCCTTCAATTGAAACCGTTTCTTTTGTCAACGTATCACGTCTTGCCACTTCTATAGTACCGTTTTCGAGGTCGCGGGCACCCATGGCCAGGCGCACCGGAACACCTTTCAATTCATATTCAGCAAATTTCCAGCCCGGTTTTTTGTTATCGTTGTTGTCGTATTTCACACTGATACCCAATGCTTTGAGTTTAGAGGAAATTTCATTCACTTTTTCGGTAATAGCTGCCAGTTGTTCTTCGTTTTTATAAATAGGAACAATTACGACCTGAAATGGTGCCAGATTTGGAGGCAGCACAAGGCCGTTATCATCGGAGTGCGTCATTATCAGGGCTCCCATCAATCGGGTTGAAACTCCCCAGGAAGTGGCCCAAACATGTTCTATCTTATTTTCCTTGTTCACAAATGTCACGTCGAAAGCTTTGGCAAAATTCTGTCCCAGAAAGTGCGAAGTACCTGCCTGCAAGGCTTTTCCGTCCTGCATCAACGCTTCGATGCAATACGTTTCGATGGCACCGGCAAATCGCTCATTGGCCGATTTCAAACCGCGCAAAACCGGAACTGCCATAAAACCTTCGGCAAAATCGGCATAAACATGCAGCATTCTTTCCGCTTCTTCAATGGCTTCGGCTTCGGTGGAGTGGGCGGTGTGTCCTTCCTGCCACAGAAATTCTGTTGTACGCAAAAAAAGACGTGTACGCATTTCCCAGCGCACCACATTGGCCCATTGATTGATCAGAAGCGGAAGGTCGCGATAGGATTGTATCCAGTTTTTATACGTATTCCAGATGATGGTTTCGGAAGTGGGCCGCACAATGAGTTCTTCTTCGAGTTTGGCTTCCGGATCCACAATTAATCCGCTGCCATTCGGGTCTTGTTTCAGGCGGTGATGCGTTACAACGGCGCATTCTTTGGCAAAACCTTCCACGTGCTCGGCTTCACGACTCAGGAATGACTTGGGAATAAACAGTGGAAAATAAGCATTCACATGACCGGTTTCCTTAAACATCCTGTCGAGTTCACCTTGTATTTTTTCCCAGATAGCGTATCCGTAAGGTTTTATCACCATACAGCCGCGCACGGCCGAAGTTTCCGCCAAATCAGCTTTTATCACCAAGTCATTATACCATTGCGAGTAATCTGTTGCCCGCGAAGTGAGTTCTTTTATTTCTTTTGCCATACGTTTATGTGATAATTTTCATCCGCAAATAACCGGATAAATTTCTGTAAATCAGAATATTGAATTTAATCGTTTTGTTTTTTTGAAAAGTGATTACAAAGATAGCTATTTTTTAGAAAATATGCCAAATGATATGATATACAATAATGACCAATTATTTTGAACCGATATAGAGGAAAATCAACCCTGCCAGAATAAGCAGCAGATCGAATGCTTTAGCCCTGATGTTGTTTTCTCTGAAAATGAAAACTCCGCCCAGAAAGCTCACCAGCACGCTGCTCCGGCGTATCATGGAGATGATGGAAATCATAGCTCCCGGTTGACTCAGTGCCCAGAAATAGACCAAATCGGCCGCTGATAAGAAAATGGCGATAAAAGGAATTGTGTTTCGCCACTGAAATTTCACATTTCCGAAAATGCGGTTATTGCGCAGCAACAAAAAGAAAAATCCGCTGAGTAAAGTCTGATAAAGCAGGTACCAGCTCTGCACAAACATACGGTCGAAGCGCAGCATCAGGTATTTATCATACAAACCGCTTACAGCTCCGAAAATGACGGAAAGAAACAGCAGCCATATAAATCTATTGCTCCCGAAATTCACTCCTTCAGTTTTACTGGTGCGGCTCATGAAAAACAGTGAAGCAATGCCGAGTGAAACTCCAATCCACTGATACCCGTTGAGATGTTCGCCAAGCAGGAACGTGGCTCCCAGCAAGGTAAGCACCGGTTGTGAGGCCTTCACCGGACCAACCAGTGTGATGGAAAGGTTTTTGATGGCATAATAGCCGCAAAACCACGACGAAAAGACAATGCACGATTTCAGTAGTACGGCTGCATGTGCCTGACTGTTGCCGGAAGGAACGTGAAAGAAATTTCCGGCAGGTAAGGCACCGAACGATGAAAGCAAAATGAAAGGAACAAAAAGCAGGCTGCTGAAAAGAGTGGAAAGAAATAATACACTCAAAACAGCATTTCCCCGTAGCGAAGATTTCTGAAAGATGTAATAAATTCCCAGCAGAAAGGATGATAATAATGCTCCTGATACCCACATAATGGGTGCAAAGGTAAGCACTTTTGCGGAGTCTGACAACCGTAGCAAGAAAGTGCAGAGTGGGGTGAAAAGCTAAAACTCTATATCATTGAAAAATAAATCATCTTCTGTTCGCAGCGAATATTCAAAATAGAGGACATCGTCCAAATTGATGGCAGCATCTTCAAATAAAACAATCACATCATAAAATTGCTCCAACTGCTCCGGATTAAGGTTTGTAAACCGGATGTCCATAGGAAGCTCAATACCTCCGGTGAGGCTATCCCACAGGGCATCGAGGTTATTGCCGAAATAATCGGGCAAATCCATTTTTTCAACGGCTTTACGATAGAAATCGTCTATGGATTCTATTTTTTCAAAATCAAAAGTAACCTGTTTCATTGTTCTTCGAAGGTTTTATAATGGTCATGAGTAACAAAAATCAGCCTGTCGTTTGAGAAAACAAGCCGGTGGGCATTGCGGTTGCCGCACGAGTAATTCAAATCGGCTTCGTAGTAGGTTCTCCCTTTTTTGACCGGAAGCTGCTTCTCCCGGTTGGTGAATACATCCCCGCCAATGGCTCTTCCGGGCAACACTTCGCAGAGATTTCCTTCGGCCGCAATCCAGCCCTTTTCCCTGGCCTGGCGCTTGGTGATGTAATAATCCGGTAGTCGCCCGTTTTCTTTCACATACGGCACCACCACTTCCTCACTGGTAAGTTCATCAATCTCCTGATTATCAGTAATTTCAACCGAATGTTTGTCGGCCGTATTGCTTGTTACATTTTCCGTTTTTTCATCGGTTTTTGCGTCATTTTTTTGAATAAAGGTATTATACAGCAAAATACCGGTGATAATCAGCAGCAATAAGATGATGATGGTGGAATATTTCTTTTGCATTGAAAGTAATTTTCCACAAATATAGTCAACTTTTTATGGATTTTCCATTTTACAAAATAAATCCGATGTGATTTTTTAAAGATGACCGGAAAGACCCGAATCATAAATAACCCGCTGTAAAACATCATTTTTCCAAAATTTAGTAGTACTTTTGTGTGAAAATTAGAAAAGATAATTGTAAGAAATGAAATTTGATGAACTAGCACTGTGTGATGCAGTATTGGATGGGCTTGATGCCATGAATTTTACCGAAATGACACCTGTTCAGGAGCAGGCCATCCCCGTTATTTTAGAAAAAAAAGATTTAATAGCCTGCGCACAAACCGGCACGGGAAAGACTGCTGCTTTTTTACTTCCACTGATTAATAATCTCTACACACAACCCCGGGTAGAAAATGCTGTAAATGCAATAATCATGTCACCCACACGCGAGTTGGCACAGCAAATTGACCAGCAGATGGAAGGTTTCTCGTATTTTGTGCCGGTTTCGTCGGTGGCAGTGTACGGCGGCAGCGATTCCGCGGCCTGGGATGTGCAGCGAAAAGGATTGCAGAAAGGAGCCGATGTGGTGATAGCCACTCCGGGAAGGCTGATTTCTCACCTGAATTTATCGGAAATTGATCTTTCGCATGTGAAGTATTTCATTCTGGATGAAGCGGATCGCATGCTCGATATGGGTTTCTTCGACGACATCATGATGATTGTTCATCGATTGCCAAAAGACAGACAAACCATTATGTTTTCGGCTACCATGCCTCCGAAAATCCGCCAACTGGCCAAAACCATTCTGCATGATCCGGTAGAGGTGAAAATAGCCATCTCTCGCCCGCCCGATACTATTATGCAGACTGCTTATATCTGCGAAGACAGTCAGAAAAACAGCATCATCAGGCATTTATTCAAGGATAAAACTCCGAATAAAGTAATCCTTTTTTCAGGCTCAAAACTGAAAGTGAAAGAACTGACCCGCACACTCCGAAAAATGGGATTGTCGGTAGGGGAGATGCACTCCGATCTGGAGCAGAAAGAGCGCGACGCCATCATGCACGAATTCAAAAACAATCGGGTAAATATGCTTATTGCCACCGATATTGTTGCACGCGGTATTGATATTGACGATATTACGTTGATAATCAACTACGAAGTGCCTTACGAAGTGGAAGATTACGTGCACCGCATCGGACGCACGGCGCGTGCCGGTGATGAAGGCATGTCCATCACGCTGGTTGGACCCGAAGAACAGCATCGTTTCAAACAAATAGAAGATTTTCTGGAAAAGGAAATTTACAAGATTCCGATTCCTGAAGAGCTTGGCGTAGCGCCCGAATACAATCCGAAAGCCAACAGAAGACGAACCAGAAAACCGGGAAGCCCATCCAAAGGGAATTTCAGAAACAAATCAAACCGGAGAAACCAAAAATCGAGGCCGCGAAACGGCAAGTGATTACATTTAGCCATTCATCATTCTGCTTCGTCCTGCTGCCTGTGTTTTTCGGAATACTCCTTGGGCGAAATGCCGTAGAAATCCTTAAATACGTTTGAGAAGTGTGAGAGATTTGAAAATCCCAGCGCATAGGCCACTTCCGAAATATTGATTTTCTGGCCGGAGAGCATTTCCGAAGCTTTTTTCATCCGGATTGTTTTGATAAAATCATGTGTGGACTGATTGGTCAGTTCTTTCACCTTTCGGTACATGTGCACGCGGCTCATTCCTACACTTTTCGAAAGGAAATCAACGTTCAGATCGCCGCTTGAAATGTTTTCATTGATTAATTTCAGTATCTTTTCAAGAAGTTTTTTATCCGATGATTTCAAAGGCTCAGTAGTAATGAGTTTTTTGTTGTTTTCTTCTTCCAGAGGTTTCAATTCCACTCTTCTCCGATTTTCAATCAGATTAAGTATTTGTTTTGTAAGTAATTCGATATTGAAAGGTTTTGAAACGTAGGCATCAGCTCCGATTTCAAATCCTTCGGCTTTGTCCATATCGGTAGTTTTTGCTGTGAGCAGTATTACGGGTATGTGGTTGATGGTTGGATTTGTTTTTATTTTTTTACAGAGTGTCAGTCCGTCCATTTCGGGCATCATCACATCGCTTAGCACAAGATCGGGTTTGTGGGTTAATACATGCTGCAATGCTTCTTTTCCGTTGTAAAATTCATCCACTCTGACGTAGGGTAATAATTCCACTTTCAGGTAATTGCGAATTTCATAGTCATCTTCCACAATAGCTATCCGGTATTTAGTTTTAGGCTTTACTTCCGTCATTTCATCTGGCGCATCTTCCGAAATGATTTCCAGCTCGTCATTTTGCGTGTTATGTACGGGTGGTAGTGCATCAGAAAGTGAAAGTTCGGATATTTTTTCCTGCTGACTGAGGTGACTGCTTCCAAGCGGCAGGCGTATCACAAATTCACAACCGGAGTTTTCTGCCTTGTTGCGCGCAAAGATGATTCCGTGCGACATTTCAACCAGCGAACGTGATAAGTGTAATCCAACTCCCGTACCGATTTGAGATTTGGTGTATACATTATCAATTTGATAAAAGCGTGTGAATACATTTTCAAGATCGGATTCGTTTATCCCGATTCCGGAATCAGATACGATTATTTCAAAATAATTTTTCAACGGTCCGTCCGACTCCGGATTGGCTCCTGTGTGCAACATAACGGTTATTTTTCCATTGTCAGGCGTGAATTTGAATGCATTCGAAAGAATATTCATCATCACTTTATCCATATTGTTGAGGTCAATCCAGACTTTCAGTTCCGGCTGGTCTGGAGTGAACTGAAAATCCATGTTGCGTTTTTTAGCCGTATATTCAAATGTCTGCATCAGGTCTTTGATAAATCCGACCATATCCGTTTCTCTGAACTGAAGTACGAGTTGACCTTTATCAATTTTTCGGATGTCCATCAGTTGGTTGATAAGCCGTAGAATACGTTTGGCATTCCGGTGCATGATCTGGTACAAGTAGGATTTCTCCGGATCGGTTTCGGCCGATTACCACTCCTGCCGGAAATTATTATTTGGACAATATTAAACTAATCGAAAAAATTTCAACTGGTTTTGACAACATTTTCGATGCGAAAATTTACTTTAACAGCAATACATTACATTTAAGTAATGCCGGTAATGTACAGGTGTTTGATTTGAACGGACGTCTGATTGTAAACCGGGAAAATGTTTCAGCTGTTGATTTGTCAACCATTTCTCGCGGAGTTTACATAGCTAAAGCTGTTGTGGAAGGAAAAACTGAAATCATCAAATTTGTGAAATAAGCATATTTTTGAGAATATAATAGAAAAGATTGCCGGTATTCGACAATCTTTTTTTTGTGATGTTAGCTTGACAATGCATTTAAGCATGAAATTCTTTTTCTGTTTACATGAAAAACTGTATTTTTGTAATTCCTTGAAAATCGTAAATCGTAAATATAACAACCCATGACTTCAAAATTCCCTAATTTCCTCAAACCAGGCGATGAAATCCGAATTGTTTCACCGGCAGGCAACATTGATTCTGCATTCATTGACGGGGCCAAATCGCAGCTTGTCAGTTGGGGCTATCGGCCTACCGAAGGCATGTTTACCCGTGCGGTTTACGGCCGTTTTGCCGGAAATGAACACGAACGCTTTACCGATTTGCAGCAGGCGCTTGACGACCCGAATGTAAAAGCAATTCTCTGCAGCAGAGGAGGTTATGGGCTGGCGCAAATCATTGATAAAATTAATTTTTCCCGCTTCCTGGAATCGCCAAAATGGATTATCGGATTCAGCGATGTGACGATTCTTCATGAGGCATTGCTGAAAACCGGATACACATCCATTCATGGCGGAATGGCAAAACAGCTCACTGAACTGCCGAATAACTCACAACCCTTGGTACTTTTGGAGAATATATTGAAAGGTAATTTCCCGACTTATAAAGTGATTACTGATCCGAACAACCGCTCTGGAAAAGCTAAAGGAAAACTTATCGGCGGAAATCTTTCCGTGTTTTTAGGAATGCGCTCTACGCCGTTTGATTTGCCGTATAAGGGCTCCATACTCTTCATCGAAGATGTAGGCGAAAAACCCTATCAGATAGACCGGATGATGCAGAATCTACGTATCAGCGGAGCATTGGCACAAATTTCAGGCTTGATAGTAGGGCAGTTTTCTGATACCGAAGAAGACCCCGATATGAATGCCACCATCTACGAAATCATAGCCAATGCCGTAAAAGAGTACAATTATCCCGTTTGCTTCAATTTCTCGGCCGGACATATCGACAATAACTTCCCACTGTTAATGGGCGCAAATATTACCCTTCAGGTAGATAATCGTGGAAGTGAACTGAGTTTCCCATCTACTTTCTGGAAAAAAACGAAAGATTTATTTAAGTAAAAAAAATCCATAAAACCATTTAAACTGTATATAATAATGTTTTCAGGAATAGTAGAAGAAGCTGCTACCGTTGTAGCACTGGAAAAAGAGCAGGAAAATCTGCATTTGACGATAACTTGTTCGTTCGTCAACGAATTAAAAATTGATCAGAGCATATCCCACAACGGAGTTTGCCTCACGGTAGTGAAAAAAACGGACGACACTTACACGGTTACTGCTATCAAAGAAACGCTCGATCGCACTAATCTGGGTAAACTTACTGTGGACGATAAAGTAAATCTGGAGCGAAGCATGATGATGAATGGCCGGTTGGACGGCCACATTGTGCAGGGGCATGTGGATCAGACTGCCATTTGCACTGACGTAACAGAAGCCGATGGAAGCTGGTATTTCACCTTCGAATATGAATTTGATCCGGTAATGGCCCGAAAAGGATACATGACTGTTGATAAAGGTTCGGTAACCGTAAATGGAGTTAGTCTTACGGTGGTACAACCTACCAACAACTCGTTCAAAGTGGCAATAATACCATACACCTTCGAGCACACCAATTTTCATAAGATACAACGCGGCTCACACGTTAATCTTGAGTTTGATATCATCGGTAAGTACATTAGCCGGATGCTGGAGTTTGATGCCCGCTGATTCTTCTTTGAGAAAATCTGCTGAAGAGTACTAGTCCCGGAATAACTCGCCGGTGATTTTATTATTTGATTGACAATTTTCTGTTATTTGCAAAAAAACGGATTTTTTTCACTATCACAGAAAAATTCCCTTTGCAGGGATTTCGGAGCCTTACTTTTGAACTATCCTCAATCTATTTTGTTTATTGAATAGATTGAGGATTTATTATTGCATTATGTTTGAGATTTTCTCCGCGGAGTAAGTGATATGGAACAGTTAAAAAAACAAATTCGTGAATCATTTTTCAATCCCATGCTCTATTTTCTGCCCGCATTGGTTTTCATGGTTGCAGATGATTTTTGGGATGAGAATATTGCCTGGAAAGTTTCCTTTCCGATAGCATTCGCATTGATGTTTTATGTTTTTTTGATGTATAAGCGCCTGTTTGTGTGGCATGGAATGCTGGCGGTATGCTATTTGATTATCGGATTGACTTCGAGTATTGTGCCCGATTCATACCCTGTGTTGAAATTTACTGATGAGATTCTTTTTATACTTTTTATCCTGTTGATGATAATTAATAAGAACACCCTGGGAAAAATTGCCTCGAAGACACTGCCGTTCAAACTACCCATGTCAAACAACGAGAATGAACTTTTCAGAGTAGCCAAAGTGCTTTTAATCATTGTGTTGGCGTATTTTTCATTCACTCTTTTTTTTGAGTTATCTGCGATTGAAAACAAGGAAATACCCATCGTTTACCTGAAATACTTGTATGCTTTTACTCTTATTTTTGTTGGTTTATTTGAAACAATACGGGTTGTTATTATTCGGACAAGACTTATCAACGAAGACTGGGTACCGGTGGTAGATGAAAGCGGAAAAGTGTCCGGAAGTATTCAGTACCAATCGGGTGTAAAATCTGATCAAAGGCTTATACATCCTGTAGTAAGGCTTTATTTTATCGATAATGGCCTGATTTACCTCCATCAACGTAAAGCAGACGACAACTTCGAGCCACTGCTGTGGGACGCATCACTGAGCCACCGTGTCAGAATATCTGAATCCATTGACATGGTATTACATCGCTATACAAAAAAACTATACAACCAGGATCAGTATAAGTTCCTTTTTCTGACAAACTACATCCATAAAGGAAAGTACAACGATCAATACATTTATTTGTTTGTTTCCTGCAAGACGGATGGATTGCAGCCACAAAAAGAGGAAGTTTTTCAGACAAAATGGTGGTCACCCCGGCAAATAGAAGATAATACGGGAAAAGGTATTTTTACCGAACGGTTTGAAAAAGAATATGATATCCTGAAACGCAGCGGATTGCTTGAGCAGGATACCTGTGAATGCGAATGTGCCCTCAAATCATTGATTAAAAATAAAACCGAAAACTCGTCAGTCTGACCGCTATTTGCTTGTTTTTCTCACTTTTGTTTTGAATGAGAGAATGTAAATAGTCACTCCCAACGCAATGCTTGCCAGTAATGCCTGCAGATACCACCTATGGCTCACAATGAAGAAAATACTGTAAGACATAAAGAGCCAGAGTGTGGAGATGGAAATAATTTTAGCCTGAAGTGAAATGGCCTTATCCTCCCTGAAATTGCGGATGTACTCCCCGAATATTTTGTGATTGATCAACCAGACGTAAAGCCGCTCGGAGCTGCGAGCAAATAACGCTGCAGCAAGTAACAGAAAAGGTGTGGTGGGAAGGATAGGAAGGAAAATTCCCGTAATACCCATTACAAGACTTATTGAGCCGAATATAACCAGAATCGTTTTTTTCATATAAGTTGCAAAGATAACAAAATCACGTTGTTTTTCGTCCTATTTTCTGCTATCTTTGCATTAAAATCTGGCTTTGAACAAAGTGCAATATGCAAGACACTGAGGTGTATGTAAACTGAAATGTGAAAATTCTGTTATAAAAAAAAGTAATAAAATGGCTGACGATAAAAAAATAATATTCTCGATGGTGGGAGTTACCAAAACATTCCCTCCTCAAAAACGGGTGCTGAACAATATTTACCTTTCGTTTTTCTACGGTGCTAAAATAGGTATTATCGGTCTCAACGGTTCCGGAAAATCCACTTTGCTCAAGATCATTGCCGGAGTAGATAAAAATTACGATGGCAATGTGGTTTTCTCACCCGGATATTCGGTAGGTTATCTGGAGCAGGAGCCGCAACTGGACCCTGACAAAACTGTGAAGCAAATAGTGCAGGAAGGAACGCAGGAAGTGGTGGATATGCTGGCTGAGTATGATAAAATCAACGAGCAATTTGCCGAACCTGATGCCGATTTTGATAAACTCATAGCCCGACAGGGCGAATTACAGGAACTGCTCGATCACGCTGATGCCTGGAATCTGGATAACAAACTGGAACGCGCCATGGACGCCCTCCGTTGTCCGCCCGAGGATGCGATTGTGAAAAATCTTTCAGGTGGTGAACGCCGGCGGGTAGCGCTTTGCCGTTTATTACTTCGTCAGCCCGATATACTGCTGCTCGACGAGCCTACCAATCACCTCGATGCCGAATCGGTGGAATGGCTGGAACATCACCTGCATGCATATTCCGGAACGGTCATTGCCATCACTCACGACCGTTATTTTCTGGATAATGTAGCGGGCTGGATTCTGGAATTGGACAGGGGCGAAGGTATTCCATGGAAAGGAAACTACTCATCGTGGCTGGAGCAAAAAACCATTCGTATGGCTATGGAAGAAAAACAGGCAAGTAAACGCCGGAAAAGTCTGGAACGTGAGCTCGAATGGGTTCGGATGGCTCCCAAAGCACGCCATGCTAAAGGAAAAGCCCGATTGGAAGCATACGACCGCCTGCTGAACGAAGATCAAAAAGAACAGGAAGAAAAACTCGAATTATTTATACCCAATGGACCCCGGTTAGGCAACAAAGTAGTGGAAGCCTTAGGAGTTTCAAAGGCATTTGGCGATAAGCTGCTGTTCGAGAATCTAAACTTTATGCTGCCGCCTAATGGAATTGTTGGAATTATCGGACCGAACGGAGCCGGAAAAACAACGCTTTTCCGACTGATGATGGGACTGGAAAAAGCCGATAAAGGAACATTTGAAGTGGGAGAGACCGTGAAAATAGGCTATGTGGACCAATCTCACGTGGATATTGACCCCAAAAAAACAGTGTATCAGGTCATCTCGGGC
>JAGPGR010000140.1 GCA_018055865.1 Paludibacteraceae bacterium
TATAGTGACACCCGAGGGGAAACATTACCTCATACATGGCTCCTGGCATAGTTGTTTCGCACTTCTGCCGGTAGATGCTACTACCGGTAAGCCTCTTAATAAACTCGGAGAGCCTTACGCTGCCAGTACAAGTGAACTTACAGCCCGTTATGGTGTGAGAATTGGCACACGCACAGCCTCGTCGCGCTGGCAAGGCAGCGAAGCCCCCGAAATTATATACAAAGATGGTTACTACTATTTGTTCATGGCATACGATGGCCTTGATGTTCCATACAACACACGGGTGGTCAGAAGCGCAAAAATCGAAGGTCCATACCTCGATATCACCGGACGTAACTTTACCGCCGGAAGCGGCGACAGCTACCCAATCGTAACCCATCCTTACAAATTCAATCTGAGCAACGGATGGGTAGGCATATCACACTGCGCTGTTTTCCAAAAGGAAAATACCAACGAATGGTTCTACATGTCGCAGGGACGATTGCCTAAAGATGTACCCGGCATACCCGCTTCCAATGCCATCATGATGGGTCATGTACGACGTATTGTGTGGTGTCCGGCCTCTCCGGGCGAACCCGACAACCTGTGGCCAATAGCATTGCCCGAACGTTACGCCGCCGTACCGGATTACGGTACAATTACCAAAGACTCACTTGTGGGGACATGGGAGCACATCAACCAGAAATACAGCTATGGCGTACAAAATAGCAGCACTGCACTGACCCTTAAGTCCGACGGCACTATGTCGGGGGCACTGACTGGTAACTGGAGCTACGATGCAACAAAAAAGCAACTAACGATGGGCAACGTTGTTGTTTGCGTCGAACGTGAAGTAGATTGGGAAGCCACCCCACGCCGTGTTACAATTGTATATGCCGGAACGGCCAAAAATCTAAACGCAACATATTGGGGCAAAAAGAAGAAATAAGTTGGGATGTCAGGAGAAAAATAATTTCCGGTAGAATCTTTTTTTCTGATCAATAAACACACCAACCACAAAGTCTGCTCAACGAAAAAAAAGATTATCTCAAAACTTAAGTTTTCAGATAATCTTTTTTATTTGTTCCAATGTTGATCCGGTTTTTATATCCTGTATTCCAGCGGCGTACAACCAACCCGTTTTTTGAAGAAGGACAAAAAATAACCGTACGAGCTAAAATTGAGACTATAAGCTATTTCTTTAATTGGAATACTCGTTTCTGCAAGTAGCTCTTTTGCTTTTCTGAGTTTTAATTCCTGAAAATAATGAGCCGGTGAATATCCGGTGTATTCTTTGAAAGTTTTTCTAAACCAGGAATAACTGGTACCCAAATTCGAAGCAAGCTCCTGAATGTCAATGTTGTTGTTCGCATTTTCGAGCATAATGATTTTTGCTCTTTCTATCAGCTGCCCGAATTCATTGGAGTCCAGATTCTTGTTTTCGGCTAATGATAGTACCATGCCCAGAATGTGAAAAACGATTCCTGAAAGATATTGTTGCGATGACTTTTTATCATCTTTGGCAACTTTGATGGCGGTCGAAAACAGATTGACCAGGTCTTCGTTGAACCCGATATCGAGAATAGGGCGCTCCGGTGAAATGAAACTGTTTTTGAGCATGTGGTTGATAATTACTCCCTCAAAACCGATATAGTATTCATTCCATCCTGTTTCCTTATCCGGACAATATGAATGCCATTTGCCCGGAAAAAGAACGATCAACTGCCCTTTTTTTACAACCTGTTTTTTTATGGATTCGGAAGAAAAAACACCCTTACCCTTACTGATATAGACAAACTGGTATTCGTTGAGTATGCGGCCTTTGTTGGGTTCAAAATAATAATTTTTAGGATGTTCGGTTGAGGGGTAAAGTGTATGCGGAGCTACGGGTTGAAAGCCAACAGTATTGACCGTCAACCCGAACTTTCTGTCTCTTTCGCTGACTATTAGATACTTAAAGTCAATTCCAAAATCATTAAATCGCATATTTTACAAATTAAAAAAATGAATTTAAAGATGTATATGGAACAAAGATAAGTAAAAATCAGAATAAATTAGGAATAATCAATGAAAAAATTAAAATTGCCATCCCGACTGCTAAATATCCTACCGCTTTATTGCCTGCCCCTTTCCACTCTTTGAGTATAATGCCCCAAACATTGCTGAAAATCACATTTAATGACATCAGAATACTCCACGAGAATGCCATCATGGCACTGCCCGGAGTAAGGAAACTTTTACCCAACTCGAGTCCGAAAAATTGCGAATACCACAGAATGCCGGCGAGTGCGCAAAAAAGCAGGTTATTAACAAATACTTTGCGCGGTACACCGAAATAATCTTTCAGCGTTTTGTTTTTAATATTCTGAAACAGACAATAAACAGCATTGGTAATAAATCCGCCAAACGTAATGATGAAAATAGCAGGAAGTCCGGCATACAAAGCCTTGGTTCCCATACCAATAGCAGCTTCCTTGATGGGTGTGGCAGCTTCGATGCCCAGACTGAAGCAGGCGCTCATGACACCGGCCAGCAGTGCAACCAGCAAACCTTTACCCAGAGCAAAATCTTTTATGGCTGCTTTTTTCTGTGCATCGGTCATATTTTTGGCTCGCAGGCTGCCTGCATATCCGATAACAGAAATACCGGCTATAGCAACACTAACACCAATAAGCAGTATCAATCCTTTACCATGCAACAAATCGGTACCGGCCATTAATGCCGGAATTAGTGTTCCGAATGCCGAACAGGTACCGAGTGCAATACTCTGTCCGAGTGCAACGCCCAGATAGCGCATACTCAGTCCGAATGTAAGACCTCCTACGCCCCACAATGCCCCGTAAAACATGGCTTTCCAGGCTGCACCTTCACCCGAGGATAGAATTTCGCCCAAAGTATGCCCTTCTGGCACGGCCAGTAATGCTCCGAGATAAGGGAAAACCAGCCAGGCAAAAATACCCTGAACCAGCCAGAAGCTTTCCCACGCCCATGTTTTTACTTTTTTGATAGGAACGTATGAGCTTGACTGGCCCATACTTCCTACCGCAATGATTAACAGACCTATAATGGTGTTCATCTGCCGTTATCTTTTGGATGTAACAGTATCTTCGTAATCTTCTATCTCTTTGATGAATGCATCGCCAACGGCAATTCCCTGTTGTTGGCAATAATAACTGTAAACAGCATTCCATGGTAATGCTTTCAATTCCTCAAGATAAGCCAGACGCTGGAAATTTTTGTCCTGTTTTTCGTAGTCCCTCAGCTTTTCTGTAGGTTCAAGCAGAGCCTGAAGCATGGCTTTCTGAGTGGAGCGGATTCCAACTACATATGCCCCAATGCGGTTGATGGAAGCATCGAAATAATCCAATCCAACATTTACCCGTTTCATCTCACCCGAACGAACGATTTCTTGTGATAATTCAAGAAGCGCATCGTTCAAAATCACAACGTGGTCGCTGTCCCAGCGCTCCGGGCGGCTTACATGCAGCGTAATTTCAGGAACGTAAAGAAGCATGGATGAGATTTTGTCGGCAATTCCTTCAGTGGGGTGGAAGTGTCCGGCATCCAGGGTGAGGGCCATGTTGTTTTTAACGGCATATCCCATATAGAATTCATGCGATCCTACCACGTAACTTTCGCTTCCAATACCGAATAGTTTACATTCAATACAGTCAATTAAATATTTCTTGTCAATTTTTTCGGCAAGAACCTCGTCGAGCGATTCCTTAAGTAATCTTCTGTGCTCCAGGCGGGAAACGGTTTTGTCTTTTTCTCCATCGTGTACCCAAATGTTGTGAACGCAGGGTGAATCCTGCTGACGGCCAATTTCTGCAGCAATGCGACGACAGGCACGCAGGTGGTTTTTCCAGAAAGTTCTGATTTCGGGATCGAAGCTCGAAAGTGAATAGTTTCCGGACTTGGGATGTGAGAAGAACGTAGAGTTGAAATCGATTTTTATACCCACTTCTTTTGCCCAGTCAACCCACGACTGAAAATGTTTGGGTTCGATTTGATCCCGGTCCACAAATTCACCGCCAAAATCACCATATATGGCGTGTAAACTCAACCGGTGACTGCCCGGAACCAGTTTGATCACTTTTTCAATATCCTGTTTCAGCTCTTCAATGGTTCGTGCTTTGCCGGGATAATTTCCGGTTGTCTGAATTCCTCCGGAAAGTTCTCCGTCGGGATTTTCGAAGCCGATTACGTCGTCCGACTGCCAGCAATGTATTGAAATTGATAATTCGTCTAATTGGTTGAGGGCTTTATCCACATCAACACCCAGTGCTGCATATTGTGCTTTTGCATCTTCATATGCTTGTTTAATTTGTTCTGCTTTCATGATTTAATTGTATGATTAATAAATATTTAAATTTCTTTGTAAAATGACAGGTATTTGTTGTAATTCGATTCCCAAAGAGCGGTTTCCTCAGGTTCGAACTTCTCCAGTTGTACTGAATTCCGGATAATCTGACGAATTTCTTCTTTGCTGCTTACTATCCCGGCTGCTTTTGCCTGCAGCATGATATTCCCCATGGCAGTAGCTTCTGCAGGACCGGCGAGTACTGTTTTTCCGATAGCATTGGCTGTAAAAGCATTCAGCATTTTATTTTGAGCTCCACCACCTATAATGTGAAGTGTATCAATCGGGAACGTAGCCAGGTTTTGTAAATTTGACAATACTTGTTTATATCTGAAAGCCAGACTTTCGTATATGCAACGGGCTATTTCACCCATTGTGTCGGGTACTAACTGACCGGTTTCTCCGCAATACTTTTTAATGGCTGATATCATGGAATGCGGACTTGCAAAGCAGGGTGAATCGGGATTGATGAAACAGTGGAATGGAGTAGCCTCTTTTGCAGCCTGAACAATATCATGGTATGAAACCGTACCTTCTTTTTCCCATTCTTTTTTGCATTGTTCGATGAGCCACATACCACAGATATTTTTCAAAAGTCTTACTGAGCCATCAGCCCCGCCTTCATTGGTGAAATTGAGTGAGTAGGTTTCGTCGTTAATAACAGGCTCTGCCGATTCGATGCCCATCAGTGACCAGGTACCTGAACTCAGATAAGCAAAATTTTCATTTTCGGCAGGAGTAGCAAGCACTGCAGATCCGGTGTCGTGTCCCGCAACTGCTATTACGGCAATGTCATCTAATCCCGTTTGTTCTTTGACCGAATCGGATAATCTGCCGATTTCAGTACCTGAAAACACGATAGGTGCAAAATGATTTTGGGTTAAATTTACAGCTTTCAGTAACGAATCATCCAGTTTTCTGGTGTACGGATTTATCATTTGCGAAGTGGAAGCGATGGTGTATTCAGTCACCATTTTTCCGGTGAGCAGATATGACAATGCATCCGGCATGAAGAGAATTTTATCCGTGACAGGATAAATGGAATTGTTTTCCTCCAGTTGGGTTGAAAGCTGAAACAGTGTGTTGAAATTCATAAATTGAATACCGGTTTTTTGATAAACCTCATCTTTTGGCATCCGATTTCTGAAAAAACGTTCAGGAGCACCCAGTGTATGGGTGTCGCGATAGCTGTAAGGCATTCGCAGGGGTTCACCGTCTTTACCAAAACAAACAAAATCCACCCCCCAGGTATCTATTCC